>DATBYX010000051.1:0-6244 GCA_036513475.1 Xanthobacteraceae bacterium
GAATGGTTCGGCTGCGGCAATTACTCGAAGGCCAGCCCGCAGACCACGATCCTGCCCTCGCTGATACGACGCCCGAACTTCGAGGCGCGCACGAACTGCGAGGTGCTGAAGATCAATCTCGACAAATCCGGTAAACGCGCCACCGGCGTAACCTACGTCGACACCAGCGACCAGGAGTGGGAGCAGCCGGCCGAGCTGGTACTGCTCTGCGCCTTCCAGCTGTTCAATGTGCACATGCTGCTGGTCTCGGGGATCGGCAAGCCCTACGACCCCGGCCGCGGCGAGGGCGTAATCGGACGCAACTTTTCCCACCAGGTTACGTCAAACGTCAACGCGTTCTTTGACGGCAAGAACTTCAATCCCTTTATCGCCTCGGGCGCCATCGGGATGTGCATCGACGAGTTCAACGGCGACAATTTCGATCACGGGCCACACGGCTTTGTCGGCGGCGGCTATATGGGCGCGGTGCAGACCAGCGCTCGACCGATCGTCTCCACGATGACACCGCCGGGCACCCCGCGCTGGGGTGCCGCGTGGAAGAAAGCCGCGGCCGAAAACTATCTCAGCAGCTACCAGGTGGTCACCCATGGCAGCTGCTACACTTATCGGGACGTGTATTGCGACCTTGATCCGACGTACACCGACCGTTTGGGCCGCAAGCTGATGCGCATTACCTTCGATTTTCACGAGAACGAATTGAAGATGTCACAATACCTGACGGACCGGCTGGCCGAAATCGCCCAGAAGATGGGACCGCGGCAGATCGCGAAGCGCCCGCGCACGGGTCCCTACACGATCAAGGATTACCAGACGACCCATACCTGCGGCGGCGCGATTATGGGGACGGATCCGAAGGCCAGTGCGCTGAACCGCTATTTGCAAAGCTGGGATGTGCCAAACCTGTTTGTGATGGGCGCCACCGCCTTCCCGCAGAATGCCGGGTACAATCCGACCGATACGGTATGCGCGCTGGCCTATTGGGCGGCGGACGCGATCGTCAGCCGATACCAGAAGACTCCCGGCCCGCTGGTCCAGATCTGATCGGAGCACCGCCGATGAGAGCTAGCGCCGCCTGCCTCTTGCTGCTCCTCGGCAGCTCTGCGGCGCAGGCTGCGGCGGACAAGCAGGCTTTCGAGGAGATCGCGCGAGGTCGCTACCTCGCGATCGTCGGCGATTGTGCGGGCTGCCACAATGCGCCGGGCGGCGCACCCTACGCCGGCGGGCTGCCGATCGAGACACCGTTCGGCACGCTGGTGTCCCCGAACATCACACCGGACCGCGAGACGGGAATCGGCGCCTGGACCGACGACGAATTTGTCAACGCAATGCAGGACGGCATCCGGCGGGGCGGCGAGCACCTTTATCCCGCAATGCCCTACACCTATTACACGAAAGCAACCCGCAAGGACGTGCTGGCGATCCGCGCATACTTGGAAACGGTGGACCCGGTGCACAACGAGGTCAAAGTGAACCAGCTGCCCTTTCCGTTCAATGTCCGTGCGAGCATGGTGGGGTGGAACGAGCTGTACTTCAAGCGCGGGACATTCGAGCTGGTCGCCGGAAAGTCGGACGAATGGAACCGTGGTGCCTATTTGATCGAAGGGCTGGGACATTGCGGGTTGTGCCACA
Source organism: Xanthobacteraceae bacterium (assembly GCA_036513475.1). Lineage (GTDB taxonomy): Bacteria > Pseudomonadota > Alphaproteobacteria > Rhizobiales > Xanthobacteraceae > VAZQ01. Next base: position 1,630 of record DATBYX010000051.1, read on the forward strand.
CGGCGAAGAACGCAATGGGCGGCGACGAGACTACCCGCGCGCTGCAGGGTAGTGCACTGCAAGGATGGTACGCCCCGAACCTGACGGGGGATCCGCGCACCGGCCTGGGAAGCTGGTCGGTGGAGGAGGTCATCGCATACCTGAAGACGGGCCACAACAATGCCTCCGCTGCCACGGGGCCAATGTCGGATGTAATCGTTCATTCCACATCGCAGATCACGGATGCCGATCTGAGGGGAATCGCGGTCTATTTGAAAGACCAGCCGGCCGCGAACGGCGAGTCGCCGAGGCCAGTCTCCGCCGAGGACCGCATGATGCGCGCCGGTGAGGCGATCTACCTCGACAATTGCGCGGCGTGCCACACGAGCGCCGGTACCGGCATTCCGCAGCTGTTCCCGGCCCTGAAGGGTAGTCCGTCTGTGCAGTCGACCAACCCTGCCAGCGTGATCCGAGTGGTGCTGCGCGGAGCGCAGAGTGTCGCGACCGATCCGGCACCGACCGCGCCGTCGATGCCCGCTCTGGGCTGGAAGCTGTCGGATTCTGAGGTCGCGGCGGTGGTCACCTATATCCGAAACAGCTGGGGAAACGCCGCCTCGCCTGTTGTGACGAGCGACGTGGCGAGCGCACGCCAGCAGCTGTCGCAGCGGAGCGACTAGAAAGGCTTCCCGACAGCGCCGGGTTCGGCGGTTTTCAGGGTGCTGCCGTCGAGCTGCTCGGCACAGGGCGACGAAGTGCTATTGAACAATTCGACGCGCACGCCTATCGGATGGAGAAGCCTTGATGGGCCTCGCCGATCGCATGGTCGTCATCGCCGCCGCCGATCGTCGCTTGAGTCTATTCATCTGGAACTGCTGGCCATTACCGGCACGGTGAATTGAAAGACGCTACCGTGGGGGAGATTTGGCGACGCCCACAGGCGACCGCCATGGGCTTCGACGATCGACCGGCAGATCGACAGCCCCATTCCCATTCCTTCCGGCTTGGTTGTGAAGAATGGATCGAAGACACAGTCGATCTTCGTTGGATCGAGCCCCGTACCTGTATCCGTGACCGCAATTATAACATTTCCCAGCTCGTCGGTCTGGGAGCTAACCCGCAACACGCGCGGCCGGCGCGTAACCGCGCTCATGGCCTCGATACCGTTCCTGATCAGATTGAGGATGACCTGCTGCAATTGCACGCGGTCGCCCATTATGGATCCCAGATGGGGAAATAGCTCGGTCTCGAGCAAGACGCCATGTCGGCGCATTTCGCCGCGTATCAGGGCGAGCACATCCCGAACTGCATCGTTGATATCGAATTGCGTCATCTCCGGGCCGGATTTCCTGGCCATGCCGCGGATGCTTCTGAGGATGTCGGCTGAACGATGGCCGTTTCTAACGATGCGTTCGGCGGCCTGACGCGCTTCGTCAAGATCCGGCTTGTCCCTCTCGAGCCAGCGCAAGCAGGTTTCCGCATTGGTTACAATTGCCATGAGCGGCTGATTCACTTCGTGGGCAATCGATGCCGCGAGCTCGCCCATGGTCGTCAGCCGCGACGCGCGTGCAAGTTCCGATTGTGTTGCGCGCAACGCGTCTTCTGCGCGCCTGCGCGCGGTGATGTCGATGCTCATTACAAGGAAAATCGGCGGATTGCTTTCTTTGCCCGGGATCGTAGATATGTAATTATCGACGATAATTGAGCTGCCGTTCTTGCTTCGGTATTGCGTCACGACCTCGTAATCGCGTCGTTTGCCTTGCTGAAGCTGGAGGAGCTGAGTGAGACACTCCTCACGTTCTTCATCGGTGCTGATGTCGATAGGCGATAGGTGTTGCAGCTCTTCTTCCGTGTAGCCGAGCATGGCCTGAAAGGCTGCGTTTGCCTCAAGGTATTTAAAGTTATGATCGATAAGCGAAATGCCGAGGCCTGAACTTTCGAATACGGATCGCCAGCGCTCCTCGCTTGCGCGAAGCGCCGCCCCTGCTCGCCTGCGCTCCTCGCGCGCGCGAAGCGCCGTCACGTCGAATATGACCTCATCCGCTAGGTCGCTGCGGAGGCGCGTGACGGCGTACGTCACGTATTTCGCCAAATCCGCATACTGCTCTACCTCACGCTCGTCGAAGCCGTCGTCCGGAGGGGCGTGAAGCGTGAGGGCGCCGTGCAGCTCCAAGACGTCCTGCTGTCCCCCGTCAGCGACCAAGGGAAAAGCAGCGCAGGACGGATAACCGCTTGTGATATCGTCGCTTGCCGCACTTAACAAAGCGCGGTCAGTGCGAGGATCTCTGCGCCAACATGGTTTTTTGGTGCGGATAGCAGTACCGACAGGACCTCGTCCCGCTTCACTACTTCCCCAGGAAATTTTGACGCGCCCCAGATCGAGATCATGCCCGGCACTCGCGACCGGCCGCACAGTTCTGTCGGCATCATCTTCGCAATAGCCGATCCAGGCCAGACGGAGGTCGCCGGTTTCCACCAGGATCTGACAGATTGACTGCAACAACTCCTGCTCACTGCGAGCCCGGAAGAGCACATGATTGCACCGAGTGAGCGTGCGCACGCTGCGGTCCAGGCGCAGTGCCATCCCCTCAGTCCGCCAGCGATCGTTCGCCTCAACCATCGCACCTCTATCTACCATTGTTCGGTCCACTTATGCGACGCCAAGTGCTTCAGCGGCCAACTGCGTGCCCAGGACGCGAGCACGAATCTTCGCAAATGCAGTCTCCCTGGACCTTGACATGTCATCACTGAAAGGGGCAAATCCGCAATCATCCGTGGTGCCCAATTGCGCGATTGGGATGTACTCCGCCGCTTCGAGAACACGGTCTCTGATCTCTTCCGGGGTTTCGACTGCCGGGTCAAGAACGTCGACGACCCCGACGAACACACGTTGATCGGATTTCGCATGCTTGCGAATCAAATTCAGCACATACTTATGGTCAGGCTCGCTTGCTAATTGTATATAAAAATTTCCCGCCCGCAGCTCGAACAAGCTTGACAATAGTGCCCCGTAATCGATCCCTGCACTGTGCGTCGAGCCCTGATCCGCCCCGGGACAGGTATGAACACCAATTCGCTTTTGTTCTTCGGCAGAAAATCGTTCCAGCACGAGGTTGTTCAGGTCCACGAAACTGCGTAGAAGTCGCTGCGTCGGGTCGAGCTTGGTCGAAAGGCGTCCCTCTGTGAAGTCGATCTGGACAACGTGCGCGCCGTTTTGCAAGCACCGCCGAATCTCGTGCTCCTGCTCCTCCAGGAGCGCATCAAAATATTCTTCGCGCGAATAGCCCGGGATGCCGCTTTGCGGGTATAGCAGGCTCAACGCCGAAGTCGAAGCGACCGCTTGTTTCAATGGTAGAAGCGTATAGCGCCGCGCCATCTCCAGATAGACGTCTGCCGAGGTCCTGTACCGAAATGGCCCTGCCGTCAATCGAGGAAGCTGTCGAAGGTGACCGTCCGCAAAGAGGATCGGAATTCCGTCGGCCGCAATGTTCTTCAGACCATGGACGGGATAGGTGGCGTAGCTGTGCTTTGCCTGTTCGCCATCAGTTATGACTGGGGAGCCGGTAGCTTCGAAACGCTGAATAGTATCTCGCACCGCCGCGTCATGGATCGCCTGCAATTTCTCTTTTGATATGGCGCCGGCTTCAAACGCACGGGCTGCTTCGATCAACGAGATCGGCCGCGGAATACTCCCTATAGGTTCGGTCGGGATCGCCATAATCAATCGGTGGGATCAGGCCGACGCATTCGTCCGACTAGCAAGCTTACGACGATACGCCCCACATGAAAGGGGTAACGCCCGTAAAATTTTGAAAGAGTAAAGCCCGTAAAATTTTGTAATGTTTTGTGTCATTTTGCGACATTGTACAGAACAGTCAATACTCTGCGGAGCACCCCCTCTCTCCGCCTGATACCACCCTCCGGACGTCGCCAAGCCGCAAGGCCGCCTTGTTGCGAGCCGGCTTTTTGTCCACATTTGAAACCCTATGACAAAGCCGGATCGTCGCTGGCGGTTCAACTCGCGTGTGATTGCGGGGTATGCGATCGCTGTAGGCTCGGTCGCCGCGGCACTTGCCGGCTCTCTGTGGCTGGAGGTCTATGCCGTAACCGCTCCTGTATCGCTGTTTCTCTGCGCAATTATGCTCAGTGCCTGGCTTGGTGGACTCTGGCCGGGCTTGCTCGCGGCCACTCTCTCTGTTCTGGCTTTCGAATACTACTTTGTGACTCCGATCTATTCGCTGGCTGTAGACATCGAGGAGATCCCGCGCTTTTCCGTTTTTGCGCTGTCAGCCTTTTTGGTCGGGTCGCTCAGCGCCGCGCAAAGGAGCGCGACGGAATCACTCAGGCGGGCGCGTGATCACCTGAACGAAACGGTTCAAGAACTGAGGAGGAGCAATGAAGCGTTGCGCGCGGAGAACGCCGAGCGGATTCGGGCGGAGGAGGCGTTGCGAAACGCGCAGGCGGATCTCGCGCGCGTCGCACGACTGACGACGATGGGCGAACTGGCGGCATCGATCGCCCACGAAGTGAACCAACCCCTGATGGCTGTCGTGACCAATGCGGATACTTGCTTGAGGTGGCTCGAGAAAGATCCGCCGGATCTCGATGAGGCCCGACACGCCGCGGAACGGACCGTCAG
>DATBYX010000052.1:0-2398 GCA_036513475.1 Xanthobacteraceae bacterium
CCTTGGGCCGGGCATCCACGTCTTTCGCGCGGCAGCCAAGACGTGGATGGCCGGGACAAAGCCCCGGCCATGACGAGTTTTAACCTGATTGGAAAACGCTCTAATGTCTACGGAAGAAAGATGATCATGGGCAGCACGGTGTGCGCGGTGGCAGGAGCCGCAAGGTGAGCGAGCTCGGCGTCGGTGCCAGTCTGCCCCGTCTCGAGGATGAGCGCTTTCTCCACGGGCGCGCGCAATTCTGCGCCGATATTGCGCTGCCGGGGACCTTGCACGCCGCATTTGTTCGCAGCTCGCATGCGCATGCGCGCATCGTGGCGATCAAGAAGCCGTCGGGATCTGAAAAGCAGGTCTATTGCGCCGTCGATCTCGCAGGCCTGCGCAGGATTCGATCAACCGCCAAATTGCCGGGCTTCAAGCCCTCGGATTGGCCGGTGCTTACGGTCGACAAGGTCAGACACGTCGGCGAGCCGATCGCCATGGCGATCGGCGCGACCGCGGCCGAAGCGGAAGACATAGCCGCCTTGGTCGAAGTCGAATTCGAGCAATTGCCCGCGGTCGTGTCGATGTGGGATGCGCTTGCGGGCGGCGCACCGCTGGTCCACGAGGAATGGGGCAGCAATGTCCTCGTCGACATGAAGCTGGAGGCTGGCGATCTCGCCGCCGCCAAGTCCGCTGCCGCCCACGTGGTCGAGCGCAGCTTCCGCATGAACCGCATGCATCCATTGCCGCTCGAGGGCCGTGCCTGCGTCGCATCCTATGACGGCAGGCTCGATGAGCTCGTCATCTATGTTGCGCATCAGCTGCCGGTTCCGCTGCAGATTGGTCTCTCGCAGATTCTGGGCATGAGCCAGCGGCGAGTGCGCGTGGTCGCTCCCGATGTCGGCGCCTCCTTCGGACTGAAAACATATGTCGAGAGCGAAACGGTTTGCGTGGCCTGGGCGGCAATGAAGCTGCGGCGCCCCGTGCGCTGGATTCAGGACCGCTATGAATCCCTGGTCTGCGATGCGAACTGCCGCGACTATCACTGCAAGGTCATTGCCTACGCGGATGCAAACGGCCGCGTTCTCGGCATGGAATGCGACGTGACCGTGGATTCCGGGGCGTACTCGCCTTGGCCCTGGCCAGCCGGGCTGGAAGGCGGGCTCGCACTTGGAAACATGCAGGGTTGCTACGATATCCGCGCTTTCCGCGGCCGCGCCGTCAACGTCGTTAGCAACAAGCCGGCGGGCCAGCCGTTTCGCGGAGTTGCCCGGCCGCTATCGTGCTGCGGCCATGAGATTGTGATGGATGCCGTGGCGCACACCGTCGGTATCGATCCGCTCGAAGCGCGCCTGCGCAACTTCGTGCAGCCGGCGCAGATGCCGTACGTCTCCATCACCAAAAAAACATTGGACAGCGGCGATTATGGCGCCGCGCTCAAGCGTGCCGCTGAGCTGATAGGGCTGCCGTCCATCCGCGCGCGGCAAAAACAAGCCGAGCCGGATGGGCGCCTGATCGGCGTCGGCTTTGCGTCCTTCTATGAGCAGACCGCATACGGAACGGGGCCGTTCGGCTATGCCGCCTGGGGGATCGAGCTCGTTCCCGGCATGGAGCCTGCCGTTGCGCGTCTGACCGGCGACGGCGAGCTGATTTTGGAAGTCGGCTCCCATTCGCACGGGCAAGGACACGAGACGGTATTTGCCCAGCTTGCAAACGAGGTTCTCGGTATCGATCCGCGCAAAGTGTCCGTCCGTTTCGGCGATACCTCGATCTCGCCCGCCGGGACCGGCACCTATGCGTCTCGTTCCATGGTGACGACCGGAGGCGCCATCATTGAAGCCTGCCAGCTGTTGCAAGTCCCCATCATAAAAATCGGTGCACACCTGCTGCAGTGCAAGGAAGCGGACGCCCGGATCAGGAATGGCCGCGTGGAAGGACCGCAGGGCAGCGTGGAGTTCGCGGAAATCGGACGCGCATGGTACCACCATCCGGAAGAGCTTCCTGCGGACATTGACCCGGCGGGGCTAACGGCCGCAGCGGGGCACAAGGCGTACGATCCCGGCGTTTTCGCCTACTCGGCACACGCTGCGGTGGTCGCGGTTGATCGGGAGATCGGCAGCATCGAGATCATAGATTATGCGATCGTTGCCGACTGCGGCACGCGCGTGAATCCATTACTCGTGGAAGGCCAAGTTGTCGGCGGGTTCTCCAATGGGCTCGGCAATGCGCTTTACGAGGAGAGCACCTACGACGAGCTTGGGCAGCCGACCGCGACCACACTTGCGGATTATACGGCGCCCGGCGCGCCCTCGATTCCAGAGCTCAAGCTGGACTTCATGGAAACGCGCTCCCCCTTCGCCATGCTCGGAATGAAGGGAATCGGCGAAAACGGCGCGATCGGACCACCCGCGGCAATCGC
>DATBYX010000053.1:0-6822 GCA_036513475.1 Xanthobacteraceae bacterium
GACATCTTCCCTGATGCGCCGAAGATCCTGCAGGATCTCAACATCATCCTGCATTCGCTCGCGACCTGGTGGGATGTGCTCGCGGTCGCCAAGGCGAGCGGCAGGTTCGATGCTGCGAAGCTCGTCGAAGTGGAAAAGTTCATGCATGATCCCGCGGGCTGGTCCAAGGCCCATGGCGGCGCCGCAGCAGTGGCGGCGGAATGAGCGGCGGAGCTACGAAATCTTGCAGGGTGGGCAAAGGCGCGCCCCGCCCATCCTTCGGCGCTAGACCAGACCTTACGCGCCGTGCCCACGCGCGTTCGCCTTCCCTCCACGCGTGGGCAAAATCGCTTCTAGAGTCCGTCCTACTTGGCAACAGACGAGAAGCGATTTTGCCCGCACTACGGGCGAGAAGATAACAAACTAAGAGGTTGGGATGCCGACAGCGAGGCCGGATGTGATCGTGGTGGGCGGCGGCAACGCCGCTTTTTGCGCCGCGCTGGCGGCACAGGAGCAAGGCGCCTCGGTCGTCATGCTGGAAGCCGCGCCGGAGGAGGAAGCCGGCGGCAACAGCCGGTTCACCGCGGGCTCGGTGCGCGTCGTCTACAACGGGGTCGAGGACATCAAGGCCTTGGTGCCCGATCTCACCGAGCAGGAGATCGCGACCACCGACTTCGGCACCTATACGGCGGACCAGTTCTTCGACGACATGGCGCGGGTGACCCAGAACCGCGCCGATCCGGATCTGGTCGAGCTTCTGGTCACCAGGAGCTTCGAGACCTTCTGCTGGCTGCGCGAGAAGGGCATCCGCTTCATTCCCATCTATGGCCGCCAGGCATTCAAGATCGAGGGCAAGTTCAAGTTCTGGGGCGGGCTTACGGTCGAGGCCGTCGGCGGCGGGCCTGGTCTCATCAAGATGCTGACCGAGGCCGCAACCAAGCGCGGCATCGAGATCCGCTATCAGACGCGCGCGCTCAAGCTCTTGTCCGACGGCGTGCGCGTGGAAGGCGTGCGCATTCGTCACGACGGCGTGGAAAGCGACCTGCCCGGCAAGTCGGTGGTGGTTGCCTGCGGCGGGTTTGAATCCAATTCGGAATGGCGCACGCGCTATCTCGGCCCGGGATGGGATCTCGCCAAGGTGCGCGGCACCCGCTTCAACACCGGCGATGGCATCCGCATGGCCATGGACATCGGCGCGAGCCCCTGCGGCAACTGGTCGGGCTGTCATGCCGTGCAATGGGAAATGAATGCGCCCGAATTCGGCGATCTCGCCGTCGGCGATCAGTTCCAGAAGCACTCATATCCATTCGCAATTCTGGTGAATGCCAACGGCAAGCGCTTTGTCGACGAAGGCGCCGACTTCCGCAATTACACCTATGCCAAATACGGCCGGGTGGTGCTGGAGCAGCCCGGGCAATTCGCCTGGCAGATCTTCGACCAGAAGGTCAAGCACCTCCAGCGGGACGAATACAAGATCAGGCAGATCACCAAGGTCGTGGCCGACAGGATCGAGGACTTCGCGCAGAAGCTCGAAGGGGTGAACGCGCAGCAGTTCCTCCAGACCATCGCCGAATACAACAAGGCGGTGCGCGCCGATATTCCGTTCAATCCCAACATGAAGGACGGCCGGCGCACCGAGGGGCTCCCCGTCAACAAGAGCAATTGGGCAAACACCATCGATCAGCCGCCGTTTGAGGGTTACGCGGTGACCTGCGGCTTGACGTTCACCTTCGGCGGGCTACGCATTACCAACGACGCCGAGGTGCTCAACACGGACTACCAGCCCATCCGCGGCCTTTACGCCGCCGGCGAATTGGTCGGCGGGCTGTTTTATTTCAATTATCCCGGCGGCTCCGGCCTCACTTCGGGAGCGGTTTTCGGGCGCATCGCGGGAACCTCCGCGGCGCGCGCCGGCAAGAACTGAGTGGCGCCATGAGCATCTCTCCCGTCACCCAACCGCGCACGGGCCACACTGTCGCGCTGAACCGGCTCACCGCGACCGAGGTCGTGCGCGCCGTCGCAACCGGCGAAACCACCTGCGAGGCGGTCATGCGCGATTGCCTCGCGCGTATCGATGCGCGCGAGAGCGAGATCCACGCCTGGGCCAGCGTCGATCCGGAACTCGCGCTCACACAAGCCCGGGCGCTCGATCGCGCCGGGGCGCAAGCCAAGAAGCTGCCCCTTGCCGGAGTACCGATCGGGGTGAAGGACATCATCGACACCGCCGACCTGCCGACTGAAATGGGCTCGGGTATTTATCGCGGCCACCGCCCGCCGACAGACGCGGCCTGCGTGGCCCTGGTTCGCGCCGCCGGCGCGGTGATCCTGGGGAAGACCGTGACCTGCGAGTTCGCCGGCATGACACCGGGGCCCACGACCAATCCGCACAACAGCGCCCATACCCCCGGCGGGTCCTCGAGCGGATCGGGCGCAGCGGTTGCGGACTGGATGGTGCCGATCGCGTTCGGCACCCAGACCGGAGGCTCGGTGCTCCGCCCCGCATCCTATTGCGGCGTGTTCGGTTTCAAGCCCACCTTCGGCGCCTTCAACCGCAAAGGCGTCTATCCCGCGGCGGAAAGCCTGGACACCATCGGGCTGATCGCCCGCTCCCTCGATGACATCGACCTCTTGAGCGCGGTGCTCGAGCTGCGTCCGCCCTCCCCCCTCGAATCATTGAAGCGCGCTCCGCGTATCGGGCTCTGCCGCACGCCATTGTGGACCGCGGCCCAGCCGGAAACAATGTCCGCCGTCGAGGATGCGGCCGAGAGGCTTGCCAGGGCCGGGGCGCAGGTCACCAGCGTGACATTGCCCGAGGAGTTCTCCGGGCTGCGCAACGCGGCGCGGGAGACCATCAATAACTACGAGCGCGCGGCAGCTATGGCGCACGAGTGGCTGCACCGCCGCGAGCACATCAGCGAGCGTCTGCGCAAGCGCATCGAACTCGGACGCGGCATGCCGCATGCTGACTATCTCGCGGCCTTGCAGCTGGGCGAATCCTGCCGCGCCCAGCTGACATCCATTTTCCAGGAGCTCGACGTCCTGCTTGCGCCTTGCGTAACCGGCGAGGCGCCGCGCGGGCTCGGCGAGACCGGCGATCCCGGCTTGCAGACGATCTGGACCATCCTCCACACGCCCTCACTGAGCATGCCCACCCACCGCGGTCCGAACGGCCTGCCCGTCGGCATCCAGCTCGTTGCCAACCGCCACGAGGACCGCAAGCTTCTCGCCTGCGCGCAGTGGATCTGGCAACGGCTCGGCAGGCGCGAGCCGGTGGGCTGCGCGGCATAGGAAAGGAAACGATGGAATTCGACAACTCATTCGAAGTGCCGCTGCCTCCGGCGGAGGCTTGGAAGGTGCTGCTCGATATCAGGGGCATTGCGCCTTGCATGCCTGGCGCGGAATTGAGCGAGGTGGTGAGCGCGGACACCTACAAGGGCAAGATCAACGTGCGGCTCGGCCCCGTTGCCCTGACCTTTGCAGGACTTGTCAAGTTCGACGAGATCGACGAGGCCCATCACAGCGCACGTATCTCGGCCCAGGGCACCGATGCCAAAGGCCGCGGGGGGGCCCACGCCACCTCTGTCTTTCGCCTCGAGCCGACCGCTAATGGCTCCAAGGTGATTGTGCATACGAACCTGAATCTTTCCGGAGCAGTCGCGCAGTACGGCCGCGGCGTTGGCATCATCCAGGCCACATCCGCACAGCTGATGAATCAATTCGCCAAAGCGCTGCGGGAAAAGTTCGCACCAAGCGGCACTCTGCCCGCTGGCGCGCCGGCGGCTCAAGCAACCCAAGCGCCGCCAACGCAACCAACTCCAGCCTCCGGGAGCCCGGCTGAGAGCGTCTCGCCATCTCCTGTCGGAGCCAAACCGATCGGAGGATTTTCCCTTTTGGCGAAGGCCGCCTGGAACTGGTTTATCGGCTTGTTTAAGCGATCATAGCGCGCTCAGCGCTTGAAGGGCGCATGTTGCTGGCCGTTCGATGGATGCCCCCCTCGAAACAACCAGCGCAGCAGAAGTACTGCCAGCCATAAAAACAGGATGACCAGCGCGAGGGCGGCGAGCGGCGCCGCCAACGTCAGAACCGAAACCAGGAGGGCGCCGCCGAGCTCCGCGGTTGCGAGCACCAGGTTGCCGATCCCGCCCGTGAACATGCTGGATTGCGCCCGGAGCATTGCGGTCACGCCTTGCGTGAGGCCAGCGACGCCCCCGCCTGCGATAACGGCCGCGGTCCATTTCAGCATTGGCGGCAGGTCGGTCATGACCGCCGCAGACACGACCGTTCCTGCTGCGAATGCGGCTGGCGTGGCCAATGTGTCGAGCAGGTTGTCGACGCCTGGAATGTAGTAAGCTGCGATTTCTGCCAGTGCTGCCACACTGAGCATGATCAGTGCGGATGGCGTCGCGAGCCATGCGAAGCTATCGCCCAACGGCAGATGTCCGGTATAAGCCGCGCCGCTCATGATGAGCATCGGCAAAAACACCCGAAAGCCGGTTGCAGCGGCGAGCCCAATCCCAAGAACAACCGATAGTGCGACGTCTGACATGGAAAATCTTCCTGAGCGGCGGAAATTATAGCTGGCCTTCCCCCGTCGTTGATACCGGCTTTACCAGGCGGGCGTGCACGCGCCCTGCCCTGTCGCGCATTCCTAATGCCGAAGCACGAGGCCAGGCGTTCCCACTTGGCTGGATCACATCGGCGCGATTGTTTAGATACCGCTTTTGCGTAGCGCAGCACGGATGAGCCGGTGAAAAGCAGCGTGAGCTTCATTGAACGGCACGGCCTGTGGACCGATGACCAGCGCCGGGAGGCGCAGGAGCTCAAGCGCAGGATCGAGAAAGAAAATCTGCATCTCGTGCGCCTCGCCTGGGCCGACCCCCATGGCGCATCGCGCGCCAAGGCGGTCACTCCGGCAGTTTTCACTGCGGCGCTGACCGCCGGATACAACATCAATGTCGCGACCAGCACGCTCGATTCCGCGGGCGCGCGCACGTTTGCGTCCTTCACCCAGGGGGGAGGCATGGGGCTGCCGGAAATGACCGGCTCGCCCAACCTCATCATCGTCCCCGATCCCGTCACCTTCCGCGTGCTGCCGTGGGCACCGGGTGTGGGCTGGGTATTGTGCGATGAATATTTCGCGAGCGGCGTGCCATTTCATTTCTCGCCGCGGCAACTGCTGCGCAGACAGATCGACCGATTGGGGAAATCGGGCTTCGGGCTCGTCGTAGGGCTCGAGATCGAGTGGTATCTGTTGCGCGCCGCCGAAGCGCTCAGCGACGAGCACATCGGCGGCCCTGGAATGCGCGGGCGCCCGGTCAAGACCGCGCCGGTCGAGCCCGGATATGTCCTCCACGGCGAGACCAACATGGATGCGATGCAGCCCGTCCTTTCGGCACTGGTCGCGGATTTCGACAAGATCGGCTTGCCGCTGCGCTCCATCGAAAATGAGTTCGGACCTGGCCAGGTCGAATGCACCTTTGCGGCGCGCCCGGCGCTGGAGGCGGCCGATCACGCGCTGCTGTTCCGCACGGCCACACGCCAGATATGCCGCCGCATGGGCCATGTCGCGACGTTCATGTGCCGCCCGGCGCTCAAGGGCTACTACTCCAATGGCTGGCATCTGCATCAGTCCCTTATCGAACGCAGGAGCGGCCAAAACGTATTCATGCCGCACAGCGAGCGCGAACACCTCTCCCCTCTCGGCACCGCTTTTCTCGGCGGCTTGCTGCAGCACGCCGCGGCCTGCGCTGCATTCGCGGCCCCGACGATCAACGGCTATCGGCGGTTTCGGCCGAACTCGCTTGCTCCCGACCGCGCTACATGGTGCTACGATCATCGCGGCGTCATGGTGCGCGTGCTCGGAGGACACGCTGATCCCGCGACCCGGCTGGAGAATCGCGTGGGGGAGCCCGCGGCCAATCCCTACCTCTACATATTGTCCCAGATCGTCGCCGGTCTCGACGGGATGGAGAAGAAGCTCGATCCAGGACCGGCGGACGAGGAGCCTTATGGCGCCGACCGGCCGCGCTTGCCCCAGAGCCTGCCCGCCGCGTTGGATGTGCTCGAGCGCGATGCGGTATTTCGCAAAGAGCTGGGAGAGGTGTTCATCGACTATTTCCTCAAGCTCAAGCGCAACGAGGCCGGCCGCTTCGCGCAATGGCTCGAGCAGCAGGGGGTGCAGGAGAGCGGCGAGCCGACGCAGTGGGAGCAGAACGAGTATTTCGAGTTCTTTTAGACTGAAGGACCACTTTTAGACTGAAGGACCACGTCATGCTGGAACGATTGAACATGGCATCGCCCCGCGACGACAGCCGGGCCGAGCGGTACGACTGGGACGAGCTCGTCCAGGAGGATCGCGTCCATCGCCTGATCTATACTGACCCCGCCATATTCCACCTGGAGATGACTCACATCTTTGGCGCCGTGTGGGTCTATATCGGGCACGAGAGCCAGATCCCAAACAATGATGATTTCATCACGGTCCGGCTGGGGCTGCGGCCGATCATCCTGTTGCGTGACTCGCACGGCAAGATCCGCGCCTTGTTCAACCGTTGCACTCACCGTGGCACCACGCTGTGCCGCAAGGACAAGGGGTCTGCCCGTTTCTTCCAATGCCCGTATCACGGCTGGAGTTTCCTCAATACCGGAAAGCTGCGCGCCGTACCGTGGCCCGACGGCTACGCTTGCGACTTCAAGGACGCGAAATTCAACGTGGCGCAGGTACCGCGCGTGGACAGCTACCGCGGATTCATCTTTGCAACTCTCAATCCCGAGGCGCCCTCTCTGCTGGAATACCTCGGCCCCATCACTGGGCCGATCGATGAATGGCTGGACCGGCAGCCC
>DATBYX010000054.1:0-3112 GCA_036513475.1 Xanthobacteraceae bacterium
CCAAGTTCGAGTTCGTGATTAACCTCAAGACCGCGAAGGTGCTCGGGGTCAAATTCTCCGACAATTTGCTGTCGCTTGCCGACGAGGTGATCGAGTGATGAAGCGGCGTGAGTTCATTTCGCTGCTTGGCGGCGCGGCGGCGTGGCCGCTCGCTGCGCGAAATCCAGGCTAGGCGATCGGGGCCGAGGGCGTTTTTGAGCCACGACAAGCCGAATGCGCCGACCACCGCACCTGTCCCGATCGCCCCAAGGAGAATCCCGTAGAGTTCCGGTCCGCCTGCAATTTGTTGGCGCGCAACGAGAGGAAGCAGCGCCCAATAGGCGCTCCCGACCAGGAAAAAACCGACCGCGCGCATCATCGTGGCCTGGAGATGCCGATTGTGCCTGGCGTAGCGAATTCCGGTCACGATGGCGTTGCTGATGCCTTCGGCCGGCAGGCGCCGATGACCTTGCGGAGAACGCCACCACCACAGAGCACCCACCACACCAAGATTGCTGATGGCGTTGAGCCATAAAGACGCGGCGATTCCAAAGCGGGCGATAATAGCTCCTCCAAGCGCCGGACCAATCGCACGGCTGATATTGAAACCGACACCGTTTGCTGAAACCGCCGGGGCGAGGTCTTCTTTCGGGACGAGCTGCGGCGCGATTCGCTTGCCAGGCGGGAGCGCTCAAAGCACTGCTGACGCCAATGAGGAAGGCGAACAGCAACAATATGAGCGGCGTGACCAGATCGAAACAATGCGGCGAATATCGCCGAGACTACGGTTATCGCCACTTCCGTCACCAGCAGGAATCGCCGCCGGTCGACGATATCCGTCAGCGCTCCCGCCGGAATTGCCACCAGGAATACCGGAAGCGTGGTTGCAACCAGAACCAATGAGACGATCAGCGGATCGGGATCGAGGCTCGTCATAAGCCATCCGGATGCCGCGTTGTACATCCAGGTGCCGATATTCGACACGACTGTCGCGGTCCACAGCACGGTGAAAGTGGTGCTGCGGAACGGGCTCCAAACGGAGCTCGGCCCGTCTGCGGCAGTATTACCCGAGGTCCCGGTGACCCGTTGCTGCCGCATCGGGCTGCTGCCCGTCCGCTATCGCGTGACCGTACATGCGCTGCCACAGGCCACCCAGCGCTCACCAAAGGCTCTCGCCCGCGCCGCTAGGTGATCTGTGTGAGTGGCCAGCTCCACCATCGCACGTACATCCACCGGCACGGACACAGCGCCCCGATTGCGTATCCACGCGATTTGCTGCCCTCTGATGAAGCTCAAGACTGGATAATTCCGTCAAACTTATTGGGAATGATGGATGATCCCCGTTTTGAGAAAAAAGCAGGAAGCGAGCATGTTGGTGACTCTGCATCCGTCGCCGCACATGCGTAGAACGTCTTGATGCACAAAAAAACCGCGGGCGACGTTCAATCCCGCCGCCACCGCGCACGGCGCACACCCGAACCGGACATCAGGGATTTGCACGCTGTGCCGCAACAGCACGGTCGCCCCTCATTTCGGCGTCACGGCAAGATAACCGCTGACTCCGGCCGGAAAGCCGGTCGTCAGGCCGGGAATATCGACTGTGCCCGCGTCCCAGCTCCTGCGGGCGAGTTCCTGTACCATCCAGAACGCGACCGTGTTGGACAGCATCTCGCGCGCGTCGCGCAGCGAATGCTTCATCCGGATCATGAACTCATCGATTGCGCCCGCCGGGGTCACAAAGTAATCGCCCGGCAGCGGCGGACGGTCCGGCAGGTAGATGGTCGGAATGCTCGCGAACACCTGGTCGGAAACGACCTTGCGATAGAACAGCGGTCCCCATACGCGCTGGACGTAATAGGCAAGGTCCGCCGACGCCAGTCGCGCCTGCCCGAGCGACGGCCGCACTTCGGCATAAGGGACGATTTTGATTCGGTCGTCGGGCAGGGTGAAACCGGACACGGCTTTGAGGAACATCACCAGCCAGTTGGTGCCTTCTGTCAGGCCGGACGACACGTTGCTTCCAGCACGACTGCTCACCAGTACCATCGCACGCGGCCAGTCGAGCTTGAGGCCAGCGAGCGCGTCGCGAACCTCGCTGGCGCCACGTAGCGCTTCGAGCATGAACGTGCCGATCATCACGTTGACGAATGGAATCGGGTGGTCGGCGGAGGTGCCATTGAAGAAATCCCCGTTCACGCTGGCGACGGTGAACCTGTCGCCGTCGCCGAGAGAGTCGATGTAATTCAATGTGCGGGCGCAGGCATAATCCACCATGGCGCGAATCTGTGTTTTGTGCGTGCTCCAGGCCGGTTCGTTCAAGAGATCAAGCCAGTTGCCCGCGGAGCGCTGGTTGAGCGCGCGCACCTCCGCCGTATGCATCCGCAATGAGACCAGGCGCTCCCTCCAGCGGGCATCACCGTTAGCCTTGATCTGGGCGAGATACGCGAGGGCCGGCCCGATATGGCTGATCGCCGTCATCTCAAAGAATCCACTGGCGCGGTCGGCGCGGAACTGCTCCTCGCTCAGCCGAGCACCGTTAGCCGAGTCGTAAACGTAGATTTTTGAACCGACGACCAGCACCAGTGGACCCGGCGCGCCCGATTCCCTGGCGACCACGGACTGTGTGAGCATCTGGCCGAGGGTGGGCTGGCCGGCCGGATAATCCGGCTCGTTGCTCCCGGTGAAATCGAAGAAGAGGTCCATGAATTCCTCGGGTGCCGTATAGCTGGTCGGTTGGGCTGCTGCCGATGTGGCGAGCAGCAATAGTGCTAACCAGAAGAGACGGATGAAACGCACGGCGGGTCTCCTTTGATGCTCTCAGGGGTGGCGCGACAGGGCAAGGTTTCGCAGCAACTCGGCCGGAAATCAAAGCTACTTCCTTGCGCCGCATCCCAAGGGTCCGGCCCGCGGGTTTCAGCAGCGGGCGCGACTTGCCTTTTCAGGGCGGCAAGCGTGCCGCGACCGCAACCCCCGCGATGGGCTACGCCGTTGAGATCAAGCCACTCGCGGCCACGGCATAAGCATGTCGAACCGAGATCGCGGTACCGCCGGGAGTTTGCGGCATGGCCTGAGCAAGTGAGTTTCTTCCTAGAGCCCGATTGAGCTTCGCGCCGCCTCCATGCCGGATGCCGCT
>DATBYX010000055.1:0-5733 GCA_036513475.1 Xanthobacteraceae bacterium
GCGTGTAGATGTGATCGAAAAAGGTCGCATACCCAATCTTGATGCTTTTCGGTAGGCTCATGATGTCGAGCGGTCCCGGTCCTCCGAGGACGGGGCCGTACCAGCAGAACGTGCCCGACCGGCGCAGCGCGTCGACCGACCCCTGAAAGGTCGTCGGCCCGGAGCCGTCATAGACGACATGCACGCCTTCTCCCTGGGTTAGACGCAGTACCTCCTCGGCGAACCGGCCCTCGCTATCGACAAACACATGGTTGGCACCTGCCTCCTTGGCGGCGGCGACCTTCTCCTCCAAGGAGACGCGCCCGATAACATGACCGCCTCGCAGCTTGATGATCTGTGTCAGCAGCAGTCCCACGCCACCCGCCGCCGCGTGGACCAAGGCGATGTCGCCGGGTTGCACCGAATAAAAGTCGGTTGCAAAGTGGCTCGCGGTCAGGCCCTGCATCATCACAGAGGCCGCCGTGCGGTCATCGATCATGTCGGGAACCGGCACGAGCGATGCGGCCGGGATTGCGATCCGCTGCGCATAGCTTCCGGGTGCATAGACCCACGCGACGCGCTGGCCCGGTTCGATGCCCTCGACGGAATCCCCCACCGCCAGTACACGGCCAACACCTTCGACGCCCAGAATCTTGGGGTTGGAAACCTCAGTCCAAGCAATGCCCTGTCGCACGCCGATGTCCATGAAGTTGACGCCCGCGAGAGTGATCTCAACCAATGCTTCGCCAGGTCCCGCCACCGGGTCGGGGCGCTCTACACACTCCAGCATCTCGCGGCCGCCAGTGCCGTTCATCACGATAGCTTTCATCGACTTTGCTCCTATTTTGAACGATCGTTCCGTAATTGGTCAAAAAAAGACTATCGCAGTGCCCGCAACGCCATGTCGGCCAGGCCGGTTAGAGTCGCCCGGTCGGCGCCGCCGCGCCCGGCGACGCGAATGCCAGCGATGTTCGCGATCAGAAACTCGGCGATCGCTTTGGGGTCAAGGCTCGTGGCGACATCACCCTCCCGCTGTGCATCGCGAACGCGTGCGGCGATGGCTCCGCGCAAGCTTCTTGCCAGCAGCGCATTGATCTCCTTGAGGTCGGGACGGGCGGCGCCGAACTCATAGATTGAGCTCACGCCAAGACATGGCTGATCGGCCGTCTTAACGACGCGCCTCAGCATCGCGCATATCCCGTCGATAGCACGCGCGCCGCTTCGAAGTGCGTCGAAGTGCTTAGCACATTCGCCCATCCCGTAGCGCCGCGCCGCCGAACAATAGAGCTGCCACTTGTCGCCGAAGGCGGCGTAGAGGCTCTGCCGTCCGATCCGCATCGCATCGACCAGCATCTGGGCCGAGGTTCCCTCGAACCCATGCTCACGGAACACGGCGATAGCACCGTCGACCGCCGCATCCGTATCGAATTCCCGTGGTCTTGCCATAAGCCCTATTTAGCAATACTGGAATGAACGTTCAAGTAATTATCGGTGCGGCGCTATCGCCTCAGCGAGCAAAATACGGGGTGTCGTGGCACGGGCGCGAAGGTGCTGCAGCGCCGTCGGTACCGACCGCGCCATCGGATCGCGCATGAAGGCGCCACCCGCGGACTATTTGAGTTGGGTGTTCGCGATCGGCAGGATCGAAGCGACATGCCAACCATTTGCATCTCGAACGAACGTTTGGCTGATTAGAAATGTGTTGTCTTGGGGTGGCTTGCCTGGAAGGCCGCGCGTGAAAACGACGGGTACAAGAATCTGCATGACGTCGTCCGTGATCACGGACGCGCGAAATTGAGACATGTCGGGTTCGAGATGCCAGGTGCCTTCGTAATACTCCCTGAAGCGATCGGCGACCGCATCGCGTCCTCTGGTCTCGACACCTCGCGAAAACCAAAGCATGTTTGGCGAATTCCAGAGCATGGCTTTCACATCGTCCGCGTTGTGGGCATTCTGCACAGCCACAAATTTTGTAAAGAAAGTCCGCGCTTCGGTTTCGTCCGCAGCGGCCGATGCGGGCCCGCCGGAGGCGACTGTCATGATGACAAGGAGAAGTACGGCGCTGGAAGAATTGTGCATAGAGCGTGCAAACCGCCGCCGTGTCGCAGCGATTACCGAATTGACGTAGTTTGTCATGTTAACCTCGCTTCGTTTCAGTACCGGCTTCGGCCGGCGCGCGTTTGAGCATCATCAAAAGGGGGCGACTCGGTGCTGCCTGCGTCACCTACGCGCGCGCAGGTGGGCGACGTAGCCGGACGGACAAGCATTGAAGCGAAATGGATCCTGAACTTTCATAACGATCTCCTCAATACTTACGCATCGTTCCGGCGCAGAAACTCGGTAGCCAAAGAGAGAAATTCATCGGCTCCCTCGAAGTAGGCTAGGTGCCCGGCACTGATCCGTTGGTACATTGAGCCGGAAATGCTCGCGGCCAGCTCACGTGTCTGCGTGACGATCTGATCGTGAGCACAGTCGATTACGAGCGTGGGGCTTGTAACGCTTCTGGCTTGTTCGCTTACATCAACAGCCAGATCCAATTCGACCTGACGTGCAATCCCCTCCCAATTGGCGAGAGGCATGTACCCTTTGATCATGTCTTCGATCGTCGAAGCGCCCACGCTCGAAACAAACGCCGGCGTGAGTCCGGAGAGCAGGAGCAGCCTCAGAAATGCGTCGCGGTTGGTCCGGAGCAGGTCAAGCCAGAGCTCGAATTGAAACTTGAGCCGCGGCTCTGCGCCCCGCGAAAATCCGGCGACCACAATGAGGGATCGGACCAGATCTGCCGAACCGGCTGCAAGCTGAATTGCAATCGCCGCTCCGAGGGAATGGCCGACCAGATCGAACCGGTCCGCACCGGCCGCGCGGGCCACTCCCCTTACTTGGCGAGCAAGTTTCTGCAGGCTAAGCGCACTTCCGTCATCCGTCGTGTCTCCCGAGCCCGAGTAGTCCAAACTGATCACGGTGCGATATTTGCTGAGCTCCCCGATTACCGGGCCCCAATGCGCATCGAGCGCAGCGGTACCGTTTACGAGCACAACAGCAGGGCCGCGCCCGTGCATTCGGTATGCGACACGCGCATCATCGACGTTTACCACGCTTGTTGTTGCCACAATTTCGTCCTTTCCATTGTTAGATGACAAACGTCATCTAATTGATGCCTGCCGTGCTTGACGGCAAGTCAAGGCGTCGTGAGGACACTCGGGCAGAAGTGTGACCGTCGTGATCCTGAACGCCGGCCCGCGCGCGTAATCAGGCGGCGAACTCGAGGCTACCTGCGTCGTCTACGGCGCGTACGTGGGCGACGTAGCCGTCCGGACGGACAAGCATTGAAGCGAGTTTGCCGTGCAGGCCGTCGTTGGCGCCGGGTGCCAGGCTGACGATGTTGATTGCGTCCCTGACGGGCGTTGCGTTGCTCTCCGCAGCGACTTGCAACAGGACCCAGCGGCCTTCTTGGAGATAGGGGTAGAGGGTCGTGCGCGAGCCGTCCCTCAACACAAGATCTCCGTCGGAAAGACGATGCCCGCTCACACCTTTCCGATGTTCCCAATTGTGCTCCGCCTGAAACAGCGGTTCTGGATAGGCGACACCAAACCCGGAGAGCTGGTCCGAGAGCTGGCGGTTGACCTCCGGGACGCGAAGAAAGCCGCTGAGCATGCGCCGCAGAGCCAATGCCGGAGGATCAAATGCGGAGAACAGCGCGAACTGTGCAAGGGTGTCATCTTGGAGCGCCTCGCCGACCGGTCTCCGTTCTGACTGATAGCTATCGAGCATCTCGTCAGACGCGGTACCGTGGATGACGCTCGCCAGTTTCCAGCCGAGATTCATCGCGTCCTGGATGCCGGTGTTCATGCCCTGACCGCCCATCGGCGGGTTGATGTGAGCGGCATCGCCAGCCAGGAAGATCCGCCCCTTCCGGTAGCACTCGGCGAGGCGCGATTCATCCGTGAAGCGCGATATCCAAACAGGATCGCGCGGACGGAGATCCCTGCCGAAAATACGGGCCGCGCAAGCCGCGACCTCGGCGAGCGATACCGGCTCGGAGGGTGCTAGATAGGGTGACAATGCATCAATGACGCCAATTCTGTGATGAACGCCATCGCCACGTGGCGCGAGAACCAAACCACCAGCCTCGTTGACCAGGGTGAGGACCGGCTTCTCTGGTGGCGCATCAAGCGCAACGTCTGCCAATGTCATTGTATGCCGTGCCGGATGACCGACAAAATCGATGGCTAAGGCATTCCTTACGATGCTGCGAGCGCCATCGGCCCCGACAGCGTAGCGAGCAGCAAAGCCGAATGGCGTCTCGCCGTTCCGGCCCCGTATGATGACGCTGTCGGCATTCTGCTCGATCTCTTCCACAAGGTGGCCACGCCGGATGTCCACGCCCAATTCCAGCGCACGCTCCTCGATCAGCCTTTCGGTCGTCGCCTGTGGCAGGAACAGCGTGAAAGGAAAGCGCGAGTCCAACGCCGAGAAGTCGACCAGCGTATCCAGCCCTCCCCAAAAGAACCAGGGGCTCGGACGACCTTGTGAGAGGAAGCGCTCCGCGATCCCACGCAGGGCGAACACCTCCAGGGTTCGACCGTGGATCGTCAATGCGCGGGATTGGGTGACGCGTTCGCTGCGCCGTTCCAGCACGACGACGTTCACTTTTGCCAGCGCCAGCTCACAGGCGAGCCATAGTCCCACCGGTCCGCCGCCAATGATGACGACGTCAAATTCATTGCTCACGATCATCTCCCCACGTATCTTACACTGTAAGACATAATCTAACGATGTTAGGGAGTTCAAGCGGTGGCAGCCGGGGTGGGCATTCAACAAGAGGTGATCGTACGGGCGGCGCTGACCTTGCTTGATGAGGTTGGGCTGGAGGGCCTCACGATGCGGCGGCTCGCCACCGCCTTGAAGATTCAGGCGCCATCGCTTTATTGGCATTTTCCCAACAAGCAGGCACTGCTGGACGGCATGGCGGATGCCATTTTTGGCGCCGTGTCGCTGCCGCGGAATCGCAAGGGCAAAGGCTCGCACGACAAGACCTGGGACCAGCGGCTGAAGGCTGTTTTCCGTGCCATCCGGAGGGCTTTTCTCGCCCACCGGGACGGTGCCCGTGTCTTCGCCGGTACGTATGTTCCTACCGACAACGTGCTTCGAGTCGTCGAAGCCATGATGGCGCTAATGCAGGAAGCTGGCGCTTCGCCAAAGCTTTCATCCGACGCAGCCTTCAGTCTCGTCTATTACGTGCTGGGTTTCACGATGGAAGAACAGGGACTGGATCCGCGAACAGGCGGCCCGCTCGATCTCGCGAACCGGCAAGCGCAGTTCGCCAACCTGGCCGCAATGAAGTACCCAAGCATCCACGCGGCATTGAACCGTATGTTCGACAACGATCTCGACGATCGCTTCGAAGCGGGACTCGACCTGCTGATCCGCGGACTAAAGACCCGGATCGATACGCGGTCGTAACTCGGTTTCTCGCGGACCGACTGGCCATGGCTGTGCACCCCATATTTCAACTGGGCCTCTTCTTGCACCCGAAGTGCACCGTGCGGCTATCATGGTTGGGTTTGCGCCGCGGCCTAGCGAAAGCGCCGATCCCGCGGACGGCCGCTTTGCGCGGCGGGTTCAACTGGTCGCTGCAACACATTCCGCGAACTTGTCTGCTGGGGTTTGATACAGCAAGGTCTTTCTGGGCCTTTCATTGAGCTGCCTTGCTATCGCGCTGAGTTTGGCTTGGCTGTGTAGGGACAGATCGGT
>DATBYX010000056.1:0-7841 GCA_036513475.1 Xanthobacteraceae bacterium
CGGCCTTGTGCTCCGTTATCGAACCAGGGCGGACATTGATGGCTTGCCGGCGGGAGAAGGCGTCTTTCTCCCGTGCAGCTTCTGGCTTGCCAATAATTACAAGTTGCAGAACCGCGACGCCGAAGCATTCGCCCTGTTCGACCGCCTGCTCTCGCTTCGCAACGATGTCGGCCTGCTCGCGGAAGAATACGATCCTCATGCGCGGCGGCAGCTCGGCAATTTCCCGCAGGCATTCTCGCATCTCGCTCTGATCGGAACGGCCCTGAGCTTGCATGATGTCGGCCCCGCCCAGCAGCGCGGGCAGGGAGCGAAGCCCGCCTCGTGAAGCCTGCATGACGTGGCAAGATGTTAACTCGCAAGACAATGCCGCTGATGTCGGCTACCGCAGATCTCTCGCCTTCCACGGCGAGTCTTCACGGCCTTGACGGAGTCAATTTCTTTCTTGCCGGGATATTGGCTGGCTTCGGTCCCTATGTGGCGGTTTATTTGGCCGATCAGAAATGGACGCAGGAGAAGATCGGCTTCGTTCTGAGCGCAAGTGCTCTCGCCGGCCTGCTCAGTCAGGTGCCTGGGGGCGAACTGTTGGATACCACCCGTTCGAAGCGGGTGATCGTAGCGCTGGGTGTCATAGTGGTGGCTATCAGCGCGATGATCATTGAATTTCGGCCGAACTTTTCGCTGGTTCTGATCGGGTTGCTGCTGCAGGGAAGCACAGGCGGGCTACTCGGGCCGGCGATCACTGCGATCAGTCTCGGTTTGGTCGGTCATTCGGCCTTGTCTGAACGGCTTGGGCGCAATCAGCGCTTTGCCTCGACGGGAAGTCTTGTCGCAGCCGGACTCATGGGCTTGATTGGATACGCCTTGTCGTACCAGGCGATATTCTTGCTCGTCGTCGGACTCACCCTCCCTCTGTTCGTTGCTCTCGCTCGAATCCGTGCAGCTGACATTCACTTCGGTCGCTCCTGCGGAGCTCCCCATCATCACACACCCGATAGGCCCGCCAGGGCCGTCCGCTTAAGCCTGTGGAAGAGCCCAGGTTTGCTTGTCCTTGGCGCGTGCTTGTTCTTATTTCAACTCGCCAATGCGTCGATGCTGCCGCTTATCGGAGAGGCTCTCATATATCAGGGAGAAAGCCGTTCCTCGCTCATAGTATCGGCATTGATCGTCCTGCCGCAAACCATTGTTGCCCTGATGGCTCCATGGGTCGGACGACAGGCGGACAACTGGGGCCGACGGCCGCTTCTCCTCATCGGATTGGGCGCATTGCCGATCCGTGCGTTGCTGTTCGCTCTAGTCACCGATACCCCGTTGCTCCTTGCGTTTCAGTTGCTGGATGGTGTCAGCGGAGCAGTGGTTGGCGTGATGACGGCACTCGTCATTGCCGACCTGACGAATGGCACCGGCCGCTTTAATCTCGCCCAAGGTCTCGTCGGAACAGCATCCGGAATCGGTGCTTCGCTGAGCACCGCGCTGTTCGGCCTCATAGCTGCGATTTTTGGGCGCACGGTCGTATTTCTGAGCATCGCATCGGTGGCTCTTTTCGCCGTGTTGACCCTTTGGTTTTTGATGCCGGAGACGAGGCCTTCGACCAAGCCCGCTGGCTTTTCCCACGCGAATCCACTTAATTCAGCAGTGCCGCCTGACCAATATGCTTGACGGTGTGCTCTGCAATCATCCTTTCCTCGTCTGTCGGGATGACATAGACACGCACACGGCTTGCCTGCGCAGTAATCCGAGGCGCGGCGGCGCCATTGGCACGCTCGTCGAGGATGATGCCAAGCCAGGCACAGCGGGCGCAGATGCGCGAGCGTATTTCGGGCGCATGCTCGCCGATGCCCGCCGTGAACACCAGGCCATCAAGACCGCCTAGGGAAGCTGCCAGCGCGCCGATCTCTCGCGCCGCCCGGAATACGAACAGCTCGACGGCTTCATGCGCATGCGAATCGCCGCTGGCCAGCAGTGTACGCATGTCGCTCGAAATCCCGGACACGCCCACGAGCCCGCTGCGGTGGTATAGAACATCCTCGATCTCGGCAGCGCTCATCGCATGCTCGCGCATGAGGTAGGTCACGGCCCCCGGATCAAGCGTCCCGGGGCGGGTCCCCATGAGCAGGCCGTCCAACGCAGTAAAGCCCATGGTCGTATCGACGCTGCGTCCCTCGCGCATTGCACAAAGACTCGCGCCGTTCCCGAGATGTGCGACGATGACGCGACCGTGCGCGAGCTCAGGATCAAGCGCCCGCAATCTTTGTGCGATGAATTCGTAAGAGAGCCCGTGGAATCCGTACCTTCGCACGCCGGCCTCGTCATAGGCGCGCGGCAAGCCGAGGCGGCGCGCGAGAGGACCCATCGTGTGATGAAACGCGGTATCAAAGCATGCGACCTGGGGCACGTGCGGCACCAGCTTCGCGCAAGTACGAATTCCCGAAAGATTGTGCGGCTGATGCAGCGGCGCGAGCGGCTCCAACTTTGAAAGCTTCTCCATCACCTCATCGTCGATGCGCGCTGGTGCGGTGAAACTGTTCCCGCCGTGCACGATACGGTGGCCGATGGCCTTGATTGTGTTCTGGCGATGGTACTGCGAAATCCAGGCGAAAAGCTCGTGCAGAAGGTCCTCGTGTGTGAGCTTGGCGCCATCGTTACCGAAGTCCTTGTCGCCGACGGTGTCACCCAGAGGTCTTCGTGCCCTCAGATGGGGGGCGATTCCAATCTTCTCGACCTCGCCGCGAAAGAGCTCGGAAAGCTCCATACCGGTCTCGCAGTGCCAGAAGGAAAACTTGAGACTCGATGACCCGGCGTTGAGAGTCAGGATGTCGCCGCCCATGTCCACTCGTTCGGCCTGCTCTCGATCACACTTCAGTCGCCGGCACGGGCCGCCGTCTTATAAGGCCAGCCCCAATTCTGGATTTCGGGCATGTCTTCGCCGTGCTGGTCCACATAACGGCGATGCTCGGTCAGCTTGTCGCGGAGATGCTGCTTCACGTGAGCGGCTTTCGAGCCAAGACCCGGCACCCATTCGATCACATCCATCGCCAGATGGAAGCGATCGAGCCTGTTGAGCACCACCATGTCGAATGGCGTCGTCGTAGTGCCTTCCTCGTTGTAGCCCCGGACGTGCATATTGTCGTGATTTTTGCGGCTGTAGGTCAAACGATGCACGAGATAGGGATATCCATGATAGGCAAAAATCACCGGCCGGTCGCGCGTGAACAGCCCATCGAATTCAGCGTCGCTGATCCCGTGCGGGTGCTCGTTCTTGGGCTGCAGCGTCATGAGGTCGACAACATTCACGACGCGAATCATCAGGTCGGGCACGTGCTTGCGCAGCAGGGAAACTGCGGCAATGGTCTCGAGTGTTGGAACGTCGCCGGCGCAGGCCATGACCACATCGGGCTCGCTCCCGTCAGGATCGTTTGATGCCCAATCCCAGATTCCGATTCCCGCCTCGCAGTGCTTCACCGCTTGCTCCATCGTCAGCCATTGCGGGGCCGGCTGCTTTCCCGCGACGATCACGTTGATGCGGTCGTAGGTGCGCAGGCAGTGATCGGTGATCCAGAGCAGGCAATTCGCATCGGGCGCCAGATATATGCGCACGATGTCCGCCTTCTTGTTGGCAACCAGGTCCACAAAGCCAGGATCCTGGTGAGTGAAGCCATTGTGGTCCTGCCGCCAGACGTGCGAAGTGAGAAGATAATTCAGAGAAGCAATCGACCGCCGCCAAGACAGCGTCCGTGATACCTTGAGCCACTTGGCATGCTGGTTGAACATCGAATCCACGATGTGGACAAAGGCCTCGTAACACGCGAACAAACCGTGGCGTCCGGTTAGCAAATAACCTTCGAGCCAGCCCTGGCAAAGGTGTTCGCTCAGCACCTCCATCACGCGACCTTGCGGCGCGAGATGGACATCATAGGGCTCGATCTTCTCCATCCATACGCGATCGGTTGCCTCGAAGACGTTGTCCAGACGATTGGAGGAGGTCTCGTCAGGCCCCATCAAACGGAAATTGCGACTTTCCGCATTCAAGCGCACGACGTCGCGCAAGAATGAGCCCATCACGCGCGTGGCTTCGGCCTGGGACGCGCCTGGCTTTTCGACATCCACCGCATATGTCCGAAACTCCGGAAGGCGCAGCTCGCGCTTGAGCAGGCCGCCATTGGCGTGGGGATTTGCGCCCATCCGCCGGTTACCGGCTGGAGCCAGCGCGGCGATCTCCGGAGCCAGCCGCCCTGTTTCGCCGAACAGCTCTTGCGGTTTGTAGCTGTGCATCCATTGCTCGAGCAGCCGCAGGTGTTCGGGATTGTCTCGAGCCCTGTCGATTGGAACCTGATGGGCGCGCCAAAATCCTTCGACCTTCTTACCGTCGACCTCCTTCGGACCAGTCCAGCCTTTCGGGGTCCGCAGGATGATGAGAGGCCAGCGCGGTGTTTGCATTTTGTCGCAGTCGGGACCGGGCCTCCGCGCCTGTTGCTGAATCGAGCGGATATTCTCTATCACCTGCTCGAGAACCGCGGCCATACGTTGGTGCATTGCCATCGGTTGCGATCCCTCGACCATGACAGGTTCATACCCGTAGCCGCGAAACAGCCCGATGAGCTGCTCATCTTGCATCCGTCCGAGGATGGTCGGGTTGGCGATCTTGTAGCCGTTAAGATGAAGAATCGGCAGCACGGCACCATCCGAAGCCGGATTGAGAAATTTATTACAGTGCCATGACGCGGCGAGCGGTCCCGTTTCCGCCTCGCCGTCTCCGACCACGCACGCAACGATCAGGTCCGGGTTGTCGAATGCAGCGCCGTGGGCGTGTGCAAGGGAATAGCCGAGCTCTCCGCCTTCGTGAATCGATCCGGGCGTTTCCGGTGCAGCGTGACTCGGAATCCCGCCCGGAAAGGAAAATTGCCGAAACAGACTGCACAATCCGTCGGCATCTTGCTGGATCGATGGATAGACCTCACTGTAGGTGCCTTCCAAATAAGTGTTCGCCACCATCCCGGGACCGCCGTGACCGGGGCCACAGATATAGATGACGTTCAGGTCACGTGACTTGATGATGCGGTTGAGATGGGCATAGATGAAATTGAGCCCGGGCGTAGTGCCCCAGTGTCCGAGCAGGCGCGGCTTGATGTGCTCAGGTTTCAACGGCTCCCGGAGCAGCGGATTGTCGAGCAGGTATATTTGTCCAACCGAAAGATAGTTGGCGGCGCGCCAATAGGCGTCGAGATGAGACAATTCTTGCTCGCTCAATGCATTGCGTGTCGCGCTCTCGGATGTTGTTTCTTGCATAATTGGGCCCTCCTGGAAGGCTCAACGCCATCGATCGGCGGTCAGCTCGGTTGAGTGGTGGGCATGGGGAGCTTTGTGGAAGATATCGCCTCAACAACGGATTGCGTGACGCATCGTTCCGTGCGCTCTATTTCCGCGATGGCATTTCACGGCGACCGTTCGCGCGAGACCCGGGACACACCGCCCAGCAAGCCTACCCCGTCTTTTCGAAGAGCTCACGGCCGATCAGCATGCGCCGGATCTCGCTCGTTCCGGCGCCGATCTCGTAGAGCTTGGCGTCGCGCAGATAGCGTCCGGTGGGATAGTCATTGATGTAGCCGTTGCCGCCGAGGAGCTGCACCGCGTCAAGCGCGATGCGGGTCGCGTTCTCCGCCGCATAGAGAATGGCGCCGGCCGCATCCTCGCGCGTGGTCTCGCCGCGGTCGCAGGCGCGCGCGACCGCATAGACGTAGGCCTTGGCCGCGTTCATGCCAACATACATATCGGCGACCTTGCCCTGCACCAGCTGAAACTCCCCGATCGACTTGCCGAACTGCCGCCGCTCATGGACGTAAGGCATCACCACGTCCATGCAGGCCTGCATGATGCCGAGCGGCCCTGCCGCCAGCACTACCCGCTCGTAGTCGAGACCCGACATCAGAATCGTGACGCCGTCGCCCACGCCGCCGAGCACGTTCTCCTGCGGCACCTCGCAGTCGGCAAAGACGAGCTCGCAGGTATCGGAGCCGCGCATGCCGAGCTTGTCGAGCTTCTGCGCGGTGGAGAAGCCCTTGAACCCCTTCTCGATCAGAAACGCCGTGATGCCGCGGGGGCCCGCATCGGGATCGGTCTTGGCGTAGACCACCAGCGCCTCGGCCTGCGGGCCGTTGGTGATCCACATCTTGCTGCCGTTGAGGATGAAGCGGTCGCCCTTCCTGTCCGCGCGCGTGCGCATGGATACGACATCGGAGCCCGCGCCAGGCTCCGACATGGCAAGCCCGCCGAGATGCTCGCCGGAGATGAGCCGCGGCAGGTAGCGGCGTTTTTGCTCGGCGCTGCCGTTTCGGCGGATCTGATTGACGCAGAGGTTGGAATGGGCGCCGTAGGACAGCCCCACCGATGCGGACGCGCGCGAGACTTCCTCCATGGCGACGCAATGCTCGAGGTAGCCGAGCCCGGCGCCGCCCCATTCCTCCTCGACGGTGATGCCGTGCAGCCCAAGCTTGCCGAGCTCGGGCCAGAGGTCGCGCGGGAAGGTGTTGCTGCGGTCGATCTCGTCGGCGCGCGGCGCGATCCTGTCGGCGGCAAAGCCGCGCACGCTTTCCCGCAGCATGTCGGCGGTCTCGCCGAGGCCGAAGTCGAAGCCGCGGATGTCGTTCACGCGCATGTGCGCCGGTTCCGTTGCGCGAATTAAACCCGATGCCCCGTCATTCCGGGGCGCTGCATGTAGGGGCGGGTTTAAACCCGCCCCTACGCGGCGAGCCCGGAATCCATAAGCCCAGGGCGCTCCGTCGTCCACCTGACCGGTCCGGGGTTATGGATTCCGGGCTCCCGCGCAGGCGCGCGCCCCGGAATGACGGGAGTGCTGGGCTTCGCTTGCCCGGTTCCCACACCAGCCGTATCACCGCTGGAACGATTGCCGCTCACAGGTGCATCCATGGCCGATACGGTTGCCGCGCTGAAGCTCACATGCGAGGGGGCGATGAAGCTCCTCAATGCCGCGATGGCGAAGGCAAGCGCGATGGGAGTGCCGCAATGCATCTCCGTTGTCGATGCCGGTGGGCACTCCTCGCCTTCGCGCGAATGGACGGCGCCTTCGCGCTCTCCGTCGACACCTCGCTGATGAAAGCCAAGACCACGGCGTCCTATGGCAAGCCGACCGGGGACATCGCCGCAGGCCTTGACCTCAAACTGGCGATTGCGACGCGCGGCAAGCGCATCAACCTGCCGGGCGGCTTGCCGATCATCGTCGACGGGCATGTTATCGGCGGCATCGGCGTGGGCTCGGGCACCGGCGAGCAGGACCGCGAAGTGGCGAATGCGGCGCTCGCCGCCTTCCCCGGCGCACGCAGGTTCGACTAGAGAGGACTCGTCGGCAATTGCCGCACTTCGCCGGCCGGCAACCCGTGATATGATCTCTTCTCGACAAGAAAAAGCAGGCGCGAGCGCTACACCTCAACAAGGAGGACGCTATCGCAGTCCTGCAGGACAGGAGGAAATCGATGGATACCACCTCGGACAATTCGCATGCGTGGCAGACCAAGCTGTTATGGACGGCAATCGCTCTGCTGGGCGCGGTGGCGTTTGGGATTGTTGCGCTGCATCGGGGCGAGCCGGTCAACGCCGCGTGGCTGGTGGTCGCGGCGGTGTGCATCTATTTCATAGCCTACCGCTTCTACGGGCTGTTCGTAGCCGAGCGGGCGCTCGGTGTTGAACCCGCGCGGCCAACCCCCGCCCATCGCCATAACGACGGTCTCGATTACGTTCCAACCAATAAATACGTGCTCTTCGGGCATCACTTCGCGGCCATTGCAGGCGCGGGTCCTTTGGTTGGTCCGGTGCTTGCCGCGCAAATGGGT
>DATBYX010000057.1:0-7289 GCA_036513475.1 Xanthobacteraceae bacterium
CCGCCAAAGGCGGGATCAGGGCCGGCGGCAAGACCTACAAGATCGAGATCGTCTACACCGATTATGCCTCGAACACGCCGCGCGCGGTACAGGCCGCCGAGCGGATGATCACGGAGGATAAGGTCAACTTCCTGTTCGCGCCGTTCGGCTCCGGCGCAACCAAGGCGGCGAGCGCCATTTCCGAGAAGTACGCCGTGCCGATGCTCGCGCCGACGGCGTCGTCGGCCGAGATCTTCGACCAGGGCTACAAATACATCTTTGCAACGCTCACCGGGAATTCCTCGGTGTCGGTGCCGATCGCCAAGCTCGTGCATGAGAAGAACAAGGACCTCAAACGCGTCGCCATTCTCGCCCGCAACGATTTGTTTCCGCTGGCGGTCGCGCAGGAGTTCGAGAAGGCGGTCAAGGCCGAAGGCATGGAAGTGGTGGCGTCGGAACGTTACGCCATCGGCGCGATGGATCATTCTGCCGCGATCACCCAGATGCGCGGCGCGCGGCCCGACTGGTTCTACGCCTCGGGCTACATCAACGACCTGATCCTCATCCGCAGGCAGATGAACGATCTTGGCCTCAAGGCGCCGCTCATCACGATGCTTGCCGGCCCGGCCTATCAGGAGTTCACCCAGACGCTTGGCCCGCTCGCCGAGGATATTACCAGCATGTCGTGGTGGCACCCTGCGGTCCGCTACAAAGGTGAAGACGTGTTCGGCTCGACCGAGGCGTTCAACGCCGCCTGGGCGAAGAAGTACGGCGGCGAAGCCGATTACGTGGAGGCGGGCTCAGCCGCCTGCGGCGCGATCCTGCAAATGGCGATCGACGCCGCCGGCGCCATCGACCCGAAGAAGGTGCGCGACGCCATCTCGGCAACCGATGCCGAGACGTTCTACGGGCACGTCAAGTTTGGCGCCGACGGCCAGATCACCTCGCTGCAGCCCCCGGTGTTCCAGCTCGTCGGCGGCAATCCGGTCATCCTCTGGCCTGCGGCCATCAAGCAGGGCGAGCTGCGCTTCATGTCGCGTTGACCTCGCCCGCACGGCAGGTCGCATCCGCCGCGCGGGAAGCCCCATCTTCCGTATTAGATTGAATCTCATGGCCAGGCTTGTCCCGTGGGCGCTAAGATAACGCGGCTGTGTGTCCCGGATGCGGTGCAGCGCGACGCGTCGCACGCGCTCTCGCAGGCTCCTCGGATCAGATTGGCGCGTCGTGGTGCACCGCTGATCCGGGACCGCCCGACGCTTCGAGGTGGCAGCGCCGAGGTTTGTGCGGTCCCGGTTCTGCAGCGCATCATGATCAGCGCAGTCACACACGAAGCGACAGAGCATTGCCTGGATTGCGCTGCTCATGCTGCGCTGCGTCCGGGACACACGCCCCTATCCTGGGTCACAAGCGCCCGCGTATGATCTATCTCCAGATCGCTGCGAATGGTCTGGTCCTCGGCGGGCTCTACGCGTGCATCGCGGTGGGCTTTTCGCTGGTGTGGGGTGTCCTCAACGTCATCAATATTCTGCACGGCACGTTCATCGTGCTGGGCTCTTACGTCGCCTACTTCGCCTACGTTCACCTGGGCATTCACCCCTTCGTCTCGATCGCGATCGCGGGCGGCATGCTCTACGCGCTCGGGCATGCGCTGCAGGCCGGCATCATCAACCGTGTCGTCACAGCGCCCGTGCTCATCACGTTGACGCTCACGTTCGGACTCGATCTCATTTTGAACAACGCCATGCTGGTGGCGTTCACCGCAGATTACCGCGGCATCACGCTCGCCCATCCGTTCAGATCGCTCGAGATCGGTCCGGTGTTTCTGCCGGGCGACCGGGTCGCCGCGATGGCGCTCGCGATCCTGCTCACCCTGCTGCTCTATCGGCTGCTGCGCGACAGCAAGATTGGCCGCGCCATTGTCGCGGTGCGCATGGACCGCGAAGCGGCGGCGCTGATGGGCGTCGATATCAAGCGCATCAACGCCATTACCTTTGGCATCGGCGCCTTCATGGCGGGCGCGGCCGGCGCCTTGCTCAGCATCATCTTCCCGATCTCCCCGCTCAACAGCCCAGTCTTTCTCGGCAAGGCCTTCGTCGTCTGCGTGCTCGGCGGCCTCGGCAGTGTTCCCGGCGCTCTCGTCGGCGGGCTTGTGCTCGGCGTCATCGAGAGCTTCGGCTCGTATTGGCTCGGAGCCGAGCGCGCAGTGACGCTGTCGCTCGGCCTGCTGCTCCTGGTTCTGTTCGTGCGTCCGAGCGGCCTCACCGGCAGGCGAGGCTACGAATGAGCACGTTAGGAATGAAGAGCTGGATCGCGCTGGCCATCGTCGCTGTGCTGCTTGCGGCCCTGCCGCTGGTCGGCAGCAACTATTTCCTTCGCATCGCCACTACCGTCTGCATGTATGCGGTGATGGCGCAGTCCTGGAATTTCATCGGCGGGCTCGCCGGCTATCCTTCGTTTGCGACGGCGGCATTTTTCGGCTTTGGCGCCTACACCTCGGCCATTCTGCAGAATCATGACGCGCCGATGCTTCTTGCCTGGGGCTCGGCGGGTCTCGCAGCGTTTCTCTTCGCGGCCTTTCTCGGCGGTGCGATCCTGCATTTGCGCGGCCACTATTTCGCGATTGCAAGTCTCATCATCGCCGAGATGCTGCGCGAGATCGTCAATACGCTGCCCGACTTCACCGGCGGCGGTAAAGGCCTGAACCTGCCGTTCCTGCGGATCTCCGTAACCACGCAGGCGCAATTCTTCTTCTACGCCATGCTCGCGCTCGCGATCCTTTGCACGGGCGCGGCGATTGTCATTCACCGCAGCAAGCTGGGCTTCGGATTGCGCTGCATCCAGCAGAACGAGGACGCCGCGAGCATCCTGGGTGTCAACGCTTATGGCTACAAGACCGCAGCCTTCTGCCTCTCCGCTGTCTTCGTCGGCGTGGCCGGCGCGATCTACGCCTCCTGGGTGAATTACATCGACCCGCCGGACGTGTTCGACGTCCTGCTCGCGATCAAGCCGATGGTGATGGTCCTGCTTGGCGGGCTTGGCACCATCTTCGGTCCGCCACTGGGTGCCATCATCCTGCTGAGTTTCGAGGAGCTCGTCTGGCGAAGCTTTCTCACCGTCCATGCCGCGGCGCTCGGCTTCATCATCGTCGTCCTGGTGCTGTTTCTGCCGAATGGCATTCTCGCGCTGGTCCGTGAGCGGCTCGTCGGCAGGGGGACTGTCACATGAGCGCGAGCGACAAGCGAATGATCGAAGCCTATCTCGGCTCGAAATACGCGGCTGCCGATCCAGGGGGAGCATCGTGAGCGTGGGGGCGCCAAAGCTTGCGATCGAACGCCTGCAGGCCGGCTACGGCGATGTGCAGGTGCTCTGGGATGTCACGATTGAGGTCGGAACGGGCGAGCTTGTCTGTCTGATCGGATCGAATGGTGCAGGCAAGACCACGCTGATGCGCTGTATCTCGGGACTGCTTGCCATTACCGCCGGCCAGATCGTAGTCGATGGCAAGAGCATGGTACAGGCGACACCCGCCGATTTCCTTCGCGCCGGAATCGTGCACGTCCCGGAAGGCCGCCGCTTGTTCTCCGCCATGAGCGTGCGCGACAACCTCCTGATGGGCGCCTACCTGCGCGATGACAAGGATAGGATCGCCGAGGACCTGGATCGCGTCTATGCGATGTTTCCCATTCTTGCCGAGCGGCGGCGGCAGGACGCCGGCACGCTGTCGGGCGGCGAGCAACAGATGTGCGCGCTCGGCCGCGGGCTGATGGCGCGGCCCAGCCTTGTGCTCATCGACGAGCTGTCGCTCGGGCTCGCGCCCCGCATTGTGGAGCTCCTATCCGAGCGGCTGCGCGAGATCAACCGATCCGGCGTTGCGGTACTCCTCGTCGAGCAGGACGTGATGAATGCGCTCGAGCTCGCCACCCGCGCCTACGTGATCGATCAAGGCCGGGTGACCAAGGCGGGCCTCTCGGCGAGCCTTGCCAGCGATCCTGCGATCCGCGAAGCCTATATGGGGATTGCTTGATGTCCGTTTACAGTCGTGTGTCCCGGGCGCAGTGCAGCATGAGCAGCGTAGGACGGTTCCATGTGTCTGCACGCACCACGCCTGCGCTGCTCATGATGCGCTGCAGACCCGGGACCGCACAAAGCTCCGGCCCGGATCCGGGCCTAGCTTCGCGCGGTCCCGGATCAGCGGCGCACCGCTTCGCGCAAGAGCTTGCGTGGATCGGGCATCCGCCGTGTATGCGCTTGCGCTGCGCCGCATCCGGGACACACAGCCGCCTTATGTAATGAGCCTCGCCATGTCCCCGCTGTTGCAGCCCGGCTCGCCATGAAGGCGCGTAACTTCCGCTACATCAGGCCAAGGTCCCTCGACCATGCCTATCGCATCCTGGCGGAGAACGGGGGCGACGCCGTGCCGATTGCCGGCGGGCAGAGCCTGCTCGCGGGCCTCAACATGCGGCTGTCGGCGCCGAAGCTCCTTGTTGACATTGGCGAGCTCAACGAGCTCGCCGGAGAGTCGCAGGCCGACGCAAGCGTGCGTCTTGGCGCGTTGACGCGGCATCGCGAGCTGCTTGGTTCCGAGCTTGTGAAGAAGCATGTCCCGCTGCTGGTACGCGCCGCGTCGCACATCGGGCATGTAGCGATCCGTAACTGCGGCACGCTCGGCGGCAGCCTCGCCTATGCCGACCCGGCGGCGGAGCTGCCGGCCTGCGCCGTGGCGCTCGGCGCGACGCTGGTGCTCGGCAGCGTCAAGGGTGAGCGTGCCGTCAAGGCGGAGGATTTCTTCACGGGCCTGTTCGCAACCGATCTGCGGGCCGGCGAGCTGATCCTGGCCGTCAGGTTTCGGGTCATGCAGACCGGAACGAAGATCGGCTTTGCCGAGCTGGCGCGCCGCCACGGCGATTTCGCGCTGGTCGGTCTCGCCGCAGTCGCCACCATGCAGCGCGACCGCATCGACGAGGCGCGGATCGCGTATTTCGGCTGCGTGGATCGCGCGCAGCTTGCTCGATCGGTGTCGGCCGCGGTGGAAGGCCTTGCGACGCCACTCCCGAATGCAGGCGCCTTCGAAGCAGCCATCCGGGCGGACCTCGCGCCCGAGGACACGGCGGGGGTACGCGCCGACACCAGGCTGCACATGGCGGCAGTGCTGACGCGCCGCGTGCTCAACTCACTGTCCGGGCGGGCCGCCAAATGACCGATCCTATCAACGATCCCGCCGACGATCTCTTGGGCAGCGACGAGGTCGCAATCGAAGCGACCCTGAACGGCAGGCCGCTGCGCCGCCGCGTAAAGGCGCGCCAGCATCTCGCCGACTTTTTGCGTCAGGAGATGGAGCTGACCGGAACGCATCTCGGCTGCGAGCACGGCATCTGCGGCGCCTGCACCGTGCTGATCGACGGCCGCACGGCGCGAGGCTGCCTCACGCTCGCGGCGCAGATTTCCGGCAAAACCGTTGACACCATCGAAGGCCTCGCCGAAAGCGGCAAGCTGGCAGGGCTGCAGGCGGAGTTCATCGCCCGTAACGCCGCACAATGCGCCTTCTGCTCGTCCGGCATGCTGCTGACCGCCTACGAGCTGTTGTCGAGCGGCGAGACATGGTCGCGCGCTGATATCAGGGAATTCATTTCCGGCAACATGTGCCGATGCACTGGCTACCACGCCATCGTCGACGCGGTGGAGGCCGTCATCGCGCTGCGGAGAAAGAGCTGATGTCTGCGGATGCACCCACTAGTATCGGTGCGCGCATTCCGCGGCGTGAGCTCAAGCGCCTGCTCAGCGGGTACGGCCGTTACATCGACGACATCAAGCTGCCGCGGATGTTGCATGCCTGCTTCGTGCGCAGCCCGCATCCGCACGCCAGGCTCGTCGCGATCGAGATCGCGGCAGCGAAACGCGCGCCCGGCGTCGTCGCTGTCTTCACCGCAGCCGAGATCAATCCGAGATGCGAGCCGTTCGTCGGGGTGGCGCTGCACCGGCCTGGGCATCGTTCCGCGCCGCAGCATCTCATGGCCGCCGAGCGCGCCGTCTGGCAGGGCCAGCCGGTCGCGATCGTGGTGGCCGAGAGCCGCGCCGAGGCCGAGGACGCGGCAGAGCTTGTCGCGGCCGAATGGCAGTCGCTGCCCGCGGTCGGCGATCAGTTGCAGGCCATCGCGCCGGGCGCGCCGGTCATCCATGCCGAGCTCGGCGACAACGTCGCATTCGATTTCTCTCTCGAAAAGGGCGAGCCGGCAAAGGCTTTCGCCGACTCTGATATCGTGATCGAGGAAGAGCTGCGCTTCGAGCGCCAGATGGCCATGACGCTCGAAACGCGTGGCCTCATCGCCGACTTCAATCCGGGCGATGGCTCGCTCACCGTCATGCATGCGCACCAGTCGCCGTTTCAGATGCAGGAGATTTTCAGCCGGCACCTGAAAATTCCCGAGCATAAGGTCCGCGTGACCGCGCCCGACATCGGCGGTGGGTTCGGCATGAAGCTCAACGTCTACTCCGACGAGATCGCGACCGTGGTCGCGAGCATGCTGCTCGGCCGGCCGGTCAAGTTTTGCGTCGATCGGCTGGAATCGTTTGTCTCCGACGCACAAGCGCGCGACCATCGCATCAAGTGCCGCATCGCGCTCAAGCGCACCGGCGAGATCACGGCGATGGAGCTCGACGATATCGGCGCCGTCGGAGCCTATGGCATGCCGATGCGGTTCAACGTTGCGGAAGGCATGATGGCGATCACCATGGCCGGCGCGCCGTATGCTTTCGAGAACTACAAGGGCCGCACGCGGAGCGTCTACGTCAACAAGAACTTGATCGGCATGTACCGCGGTGTCGGCATGCCCTTCGCCTGCATTGTTGGGGAGCTCTTGACCGACCTCGCGGCCGACGCTCTCGGCATCGACACAGTCGAGTTCAAGCGCCGCAACTACTGGCCGAAATCCTCACTGCCCTGTGTCACCCCGGGCGGCCAGCGGCTCGAAACCGTGTCCTTCCATGAATGCCTCGAGAAGCTCGTCCGCCTCATGCATTACGAAGCGCTGCGCAAGGAGCAGGCCGAGCTGCGCAAGCGCGGGATCTACCGCGGCATCGGCATTGCCACCTTCTGCGAGCAGACCGCCTACGGCCCGCCCTACTATGGCCCATCCGGCGCGTCGATCTCCACGCAAGACGGCTGCACCTTGCGCCTCGAGCCGTCCGGCTCCGTACGCTGCATCACGAGCCTCACCGACCAGGGCCAAGGCACGCTGACGAGCGTTGCTCAGATTGTGGCTGAGGCCGTCGGCGTGTCGATCGATCAGGTCAGCGTGTTGGGTGGCGACAGC
>DATBYX010000058.1:0-2528 GCA_036513475.1 Xanthobacteraceae bacterium
CCGGCTACCGATGCAAAGCTCGGACCCTCAGCGGACCAGAATAATCTCGCGAATAGGGCGCAACGGCTCGAAGCCGTAATGCGCCGGCCGAACAGAAAAGAGGGGACATCAGCGCCGCCAGCCGCTCCGAAGATGGAGAAGCCTGAGCCTGAGGGCGAAGAGACGGTTGAATCGAGCTCCGCGCAGGATAGCTCGCCTGCGCCTCCCGCGAGCCCTTCGCTAGACACGGTCAAATCTCCTCGCGAGGAGACAAAGCCTGCCCGCAACGAGGGCAGGCCCGCACCGCTGAAGTCCTTCTACGACAGCCTCGAACAGGAGATGGCCAGCTTATTGGGCCGCTCAGGCAGCAAAACCTAAAGCAGTACCTTCTGCGTCGATCCTCATGCTGGCTCGTCCCACATCCGTTATGGAACAAAGACATGGATGTGTGGCCAAGGACCGCGGGGTATTGTCCCCGCGTCGACACCCACGGCCACGTCGACGGGAACGGCTGCTCG
Organism: Xanthobacteraceae bacterium; assembly: GCA_036513475.1. Taxonomy (GTDB): domain Bacteria; phylum Pseudomonadota; class Alphaproteobacteria; order Rhizobiales; family Xanthobacteraceae; genus VAZQ01. Next base: position 498 of record DATBYX010000058.1, read on the forward strand.
GCATCGATATTCCCCCGACGCTGCTCGCCCGCGCCGACGGGGTGATCGAATAATACAAGCTCGCGCAAACATGTGCGTGGTTTGCTGCACTGCATGAGTCCGGTTATTCAGGGACATTGGCAGGGCGGCTTGGGCTGTGGTTGTTTAGGGGCAAACGCCCTGGCCGTATCGCGCTGGGGTCGGCTGATACGTGATAACGCACGCTGGCGAGCCAACTCTTTCTCTCCAATTTCCTTGTACTCCGCACTCGTAAGAGAAACCATAAACGCGACGAGGTCATCGATTTCATTCTCCGTCAGCGCGAGTGGTTCGATGTCTTCGTCCAGCCACGGGTCCGTCAACCCGTCGCCTTTGTTGTAACGATCCATCACGTCCCAAAGAGTTTCCTGCGAAGGTGCGGCGACTCCTCTCCAATTAGCGGGCAATCTCAACCGCGCTTTGCCTGGATTGCCGCGTTCGACCAAATCTTGCGGTGTATTTCGTGCCGCTACTGGAACTCGCGCGTGGCGGCGCCTAATTGCGGGGCGAACGGCACTGGTCTCTGGATATGCCTGTGAACATGGAGACGATGGTGCAACAAAGCTGCGATTTCGTCGGCACTCCGCGATTGAACCTCGAGGAGTGGGCGGCTTTGCTCCGCTCGACGTGCGGAGGCGACCACGAAGTGATCGACCCCAATGCTTTTGCCGGTTGGATGCGCCGAGTAAGCGTTTACGGGGTCGCGGCAGCCGCGATCAAGATCCAATGCGGGCTTGCGGCCGTGGATCATGGCGGCAACACTTACCGGTTTGAGCGGACGCGCCGCGATGTTCGCCTCGCTGACGCGGATTTTTACTGTGCATCATTTCAAGTCGCTGGTCGGTCAGCGGTGACCCAGAACGAGCACACTGTGCAACTCGCCGTGGGAGATATTGGGCTCGTCGACGGGGCGCGTCCCTCGACGCGCTTATCTGACAACGGTTCGCAATGGTTGTCTATTTATCTGCCGCGCAAGTCGCTCATTTCTCATCTCGGATTCGAGCCGCAGGCTTGCTTATACGGGCGCGGCGGAACGCTAGCAGCACGCGTCCTCCGTCAGCTCGTTCTCGACGGCATCGGAGACGAAGAATCCACAGCCGCGCCGGCCGGCCCCCACATGCGGCTCGCCCTCTACGATCTACTTGGCGCCCTATTTGCGCCGTCTGATCCGGGGCCCGTCTCTCGTCATGCGGACAGGCTGTTCGCCCGCATCCTCAGCGTCATAAAGGATCGCTGTGCCGATCCAGACTTCGGCCCTGCAGAGGTGGCAGCCGAAACGGGGATTTCGCTACGCTACGTCCACAAGCTCTTAACGGCGCGCGGCTCTACGTGCAACGAATTGATATATTCCATTCGTTTGGATCACGCCGCGCACCTTCTGGAACGCCGGGCGTCGCTCGGTACAGGTCAGCATCTCAGCGAAATTGCGTACGCCTGCGGCTTTCGCGACTATGCTCATTTCGCAAGAAGATTCCGGCATCGGTTTGGTCATGCACCAGGCGCCCACTTCGAAGGAGGCGGTCCCATTGGCAACTGGATAGTGCGCGCACGTGCTGGTGAGCATTCGCCATCCGCTCACAACGTCTAGCGCTCAGGCTGCATTGCCGTAGCGGAGTTGCCTGCCGGCCCACGCACCGCCAAGTCGCATGCGCTCCTTGACGAGAATTCCGCGCCTGAGGCGACCGAGGCCCGCTATCGACGCCTCGCTCGACCGCGTCGCGGCTCACGACGATCCACCGCAAGCCCGGCTCGGACCAAAGCCCGCAAGGCCAGATCAGACGGATCGGGAAATCGGCCAACCAGGCCGCAACCGATCTGGGATCCAAATCCGATCAGCAAAACCAGATCAGGCTCCAGTCAACGCGCGGGCGGCGAACAGTGCACGCCAGTACTGGTGAAAGTGCGTCATGGGCTCATGACGAGCGACCTCCTTCTCGGCGGAGCCGCCGTTGCCACCACGGCACAGCAGTGCACGCCCGTACCGGAAAAAGGGCGCTACAGGCTCACGACGTC
>DATBYX010000059.1:0-4854 GCA_036513475.1 Xanthobacteraceae bacterium
TTTATCATCTACGGCTGTGTCGACGCGACGATCGCGGACGGAAGATCCGAAACGATCATCCAGTGGTTTGCCGAGACGAAGCGTCGTTTCTTTCCGCTGGTTAAGGATGAGGAATGGGGTGCCCGGCTGCACCAGGCGGACCTGGCCGTGAACAAGGTGCTGGCAGCGGCCGCACGTTCCAAGGCCCGCGACATCGCGGACCTCGTCGCCATCGCCCGGAACTACTGTCCGCTCGGCCCTTTGCTGCTTGCGGCTGCCGGTAAGCCTCCAAATTTTTCTCCGCGGCGCAGCATCGATGAGATTCGCCGACACGCGCTCTCTATCCCTGCCGAGGAATTTCTCGCTCTCAAGGGCCTTCCGACCGACTGGACCGCTGACATCATTCGAGACGAGGTGATCCGTCATATCGAGCTTGCAGATAAATATATAATGGCTGCTGCCGCCGATTTGGTCGGCATCCTTACGGTAAACAAGGAGGGCGTCCCAATTGAAGTGACCGACCGAAAGCGCGACAACGCAATCCTGAGAAAGGCGACAGAGGAGCCCGAGGTGATGCCGTCTCCTGCCGAATTCAATGCGGTAGGATGGACCCCGAACCGACCGTGAACGCCGTTGCGGAGAGAAAGCTGACTCGTTGCGTATAATGATTGTGACAGGGCATGCTCACGACAAGAGGCGCTAGGTAAGCCCTGAGCCTAATGGCCGCGCATGACAATTCGCTGCTGTCGCACGGGCCGGAGGGCCGCGCCCCGGCTCGCCCCGTGCGCTCGCCGTCGAACCCCGATCCCGCGTCTGCATCGCTTGGCGTGAGCGTCGAGCACCTCAGCAAGGCGTTCCGGGGCAAGCCCGCCGTGTCCGACATTTCATTCAGTGCGCGGCAGAACCAGTTCGTTTCGATCGTGGGGCCAAGCGGCTGCGGCAAATCCACCGTGCTGAAAATGGTCGCAGGTCTCATTGAGCCGACGAGCGGGTCGGTGCTGGTCAATGGCGAGAAGGTCTCGGCGCCCCTGCGTAACGCCAGCATGGTGTTCCAGGCGCCCGTCCTGATGCCGTGGCGCACGGTCCTGGGCAATGTGCTGTTCTGTATCGAGATGCGCGGTGATTCCGCCGCGAAATATCGCGGGCCCGCTCTTGACCTGATCAAGCTTGCTGGGCTGAGCGGATTCGAAAATCATTACCCGCACCAACTTTCCGGCGGCATGCAGCAACGCGTCTCCATTTGCCGCGCGCTGCTTGTGCGTCCGGCGCTCCTGCTGATGGATGAGCCCTTTGGTGCGCTCGACGTGCTCACGCGCGAGCACATGGCCTTCGAGCTGCAGAAGCTGTGGAGCATCGAGCGATACACGGCATTGTTCGTCACCCACAGCATCACCGAAGCGGTCCTCCTCTCCGATTCGATCGTCGTGATGCCGGGGATGGTAGGCCGGGTGCCGGCGGTCACCATGGAGATTGATCTTCCCCGGCCGCGCGACCCGGCCATCATGAAGGATGCACGCTTCATCGAGCTTGCGGTAGCGGTGCGCGAGGAGATCGAGGCGGGCTGGGTGGGGCCGCTGGCATGAGCTCGATGTTTGCGGCCCTGAAAATAGTGTTGAGCCTGGCGGCGGCGGTGCTCGTTTGGGAATACGGCGCACCGCTTGCCGGCATCCCAAGCTATGTCCTCCCTGTCCCCAGCGTCATCGCGGCCAAGTTCTGGGCGACGCGCGCGGCGCAGGCATCGCACATCCTCGATACGACGATCACGACCCTGCTGGGATTGGCGCTGGCGCTGCTCGTGGGGGTATTTCTTGCCCTGGCCGTGGTCTATTTCAGGACACTGCGCGCGATCATGATGCCGATGCTCGCGGCGTTCAACGGCATTCCGAAGATCGCCATCGCGCCGCTCCTGGTGATCTGGTTCGGGCTCGAGATGGAATCCAAGGTGGTCATGGCCTTCCTGCTGGCGATGTTCCCGATTTTCGTCAATTCGGTGACGGGCCTTGGCGAGGTCGAGCCGGACATCATCGATCTGGCGCGCCTCTCAGGCGGGACACCGTGGCGCATCTTCACCCATGTTCGGCTCTATCATGCCGCGCCCTACATCGTGGACGCCCTGAAGATCGCCTTTCCGCTGGCGCTTGTCGGATCGATCGTCGGAGAGTTCATTGGCGGCAACACGGGCGTCGGCTACCTCGTTCTTTCGGGTCAGCTCCAGATCGACACGCCGCTCGTGTTTGCGGCGCTCCTTTCAATCACTATTCTGGCGACCGTTGGAACCGGCGCCATCGGCCTGTTCGAGCGCTTGTTCCTGCCGTGGCGCCCTTCGCTGCGTCAACAATGAGCAAAACAAACATGAGGCGATGAGTATGGCCCTAAGTTCTCTGATCCGAGTGATGATCCTGTGCGCGATGGCGCTCTTCGCGGGCACGCTCTCGCCGCATGCGCAGAAGTCGGACAAGCTGAAGAAGATCACGGTGCTCACGAACTATGCCTTCTTCGGCAGGCATGCGCCGTTATTCACCGGGATCGACAAGGGATATTTCAGGGAAGCGGGCTTCGACGTGCAGCTGCTGCCCACCACCGGCAGCGGTTTTGTCAATACCGCAATCGACAGCAACAAAGCCGACTTTGCGCTCACCGATGCATCCGTCCTCGTTCAAAGCATTGCAAAAGGCGCAAAGATTCAGGCATTCGGCGTCTATCTCGACATCAGTGCCAATGGGCTCGCATCGCTGCAACCGATCCCCACACCCGAATCTCTCGTCGGGCGCAAAATCGCCGCGGCCCTGACCGACTCCTCCCGAATCGTTGTTCCGATCGTCTACAGCTTGAAGAACCTCGACGCGAGCAGGCTCGAATGGCAAGCCGCTGACCCCGGCACCTATTTTTCCCTGTTGCTCAGCGGCCGTGTCGACGTGATCGCCGCCGCCATGGATGCGGACCGCCCGGCGCTGTCCAAAGCAGGGGCGGCCCAGAACAAGCAGGTGCATTTCGCCGCCTTCGCGGACTGGGGGTATGACGCGTTTGGGATTTTTCTGGTCACCCAGGCGGCGCGAGTGGCCGAGCGGCCCGACGAGGTCAAGGCGTTTGCGAACGCCGTCCGCAAATCCGTGCAATATGCCATTGGCAACCCGGACGAAGCCGCGCGCCTCATGGCGCAGAAGAATCCCACTTTCGACCCGGATATCGTGAACGCGCAATGGAAGGCGTCGATCGCCGCGGTGCAGACGGACTATGTGCGCAAGCACGGCTACGGGGTTGCAACTCTCGACCGCCTGCAACGCACCATCACGCTCGCCCGCACGGCATTGAAGATCGAAACCGAGGTGACCCCCGACCAACTCTTTGCTCAGGGCTTCATCGCACCGTAGTAGCAATCATGATCCGCTTCCCGACCACGCCGAATGTGGCAGCCGATCTCGTCTCGCTCTTCCGTGAAGGCCTTCGCCGTTCGAAAGTGCGGGAAGGCGAAGGCGTGGTCGTCTATGCCGATACGCTCTCCAATCCGCAGTATCCTGCGGCGTTTCTCGCGGCCGCGAAGGATCTCGGCGCCAACGCCTGCCAGATCATCCAGCCCGCCATCCCGCACGACCTTGAATGCGGGAGCGGACGGGCGGTGCCGAGCCCTGTCATCATCGAGGCGATGAAGAAGGCGGATTTTGTCGTCGACGTCAGTACCGGCGGGATGCTCTATTCGAACGAGCAGAATGAGATCCTGGCGACAGGCACGCGCATTCTGCGGGTGCGCGAACCCGATGACAGTTTGCTGCGGCTTCTTCCGCAGCAGGAGGTGCGTGCGCGCACCATCAAGGGCGGCGAACGTCTGGCTGCGAGCGGCCGATTGCGCATCACGTCCGAGGACGGAACCGATATTACGATGGAGAGGGGCAAAAGGCCGGTCTCCATCCAATATGGCATGGCGGACGAGCCTGGCCGGTGGGACCACTGGCCGACCGGATTGATCACAACCACCGTCATCGAGGAATCGGTCGAGGGCGCACTCGTGATCGGGTTGGCAAGCATCATCTTTCCGTTCGAGCGCTACATCACCGAGCCGATCAGAATCCAGTTCGACCATGGGGTCGCCACCGCGATCGAAGGTGGCCGTGAAGCGATCATGCTGCGCGACCTGCTCGCAACCCAGAATTCGCAGAATTGCCGGCGCGTTGCCCATGTCGGCTGGGGTACCGACCACCGCGCCCGCTGGGACATCCTGGCCTCGCGCGGCGCCGATGGCGCAGGCGGCGCCGAGGCGCGCTCGATCTACGGCGGCGTGCTGCTGGCGCTGGGCGAGAACCGCGATCTGCGCGGCGCAAATGCGGCCCCGCTGCATCTCGACATCGCATTGCGCCGCGCGCGCCTCGAGCTCGATGGCGCTCCCGTCGTCGAGAACGGCCGGATCCTCGATCCAAATCTCGCCTGACTGATGATCGCGTAGGCGTTAGAATACCGGTGTGTCCCGGGCGCAGTGCAGCATGAGCAGCGCAAGTAATATGGTGCATGGACCGCGTACTTCTGATTGCGCTGCTCATGATGCGCTGCAGACCCGGGACCATACAAACCGACGACCGCGCCCTGCCCGAAGCTTTGGGCGGTCCCGGATCAGCGGCGCACCGCAGGCGCAGACAAGTTTACGCAGTCTGCGCAGGCTTGACTGCGTTGCATTCTCAGTTCGGAGATCGTGCAACGGCTCGGGTATGCGCTCGCGCTGCACCGCATCGGGGACACGGTCGTGCTACGTTACCGCCTCTGATCCATGATCGGTGCGCGCGTCGCACGCGTGGAGGATGAACGCTTTCTCCGCGGCGAAGCACGTTACGTCGCCGACCTGCGCATCCCATTCATGGCCGAAGCCCTTGTCGTGCGCAGCCCGCA
>DATBYX010000060.1:0-9536 GCA_036513475.1 Xanthobacteraceae bacterium
CGCTTCCGGCTGCGCTCAGATTGCCAATGCGGTCGGACCTTGTGCCGGCGCAGCTGCGATTCCGACCTCGGTGCTGGTCGTCACCGAGGATGACAAGTTTAATGCTTTGCGCCTCGGCGCCGTTGCGGATCTGTGGCTCACCCCGCAGTGGAAGCTAACTCTCGATGCGGCCTATGCCCGCGTTTGGCAGAAAGCGCTGGATATCCACTTCTTCACGGTTGGTCCCGATCCGGCGAGCGGCCAAGGCAACGGGCTTCAGCTCGAAGGCATCCTGAATTATCAGGTCACCGATTACTTCAACCTCGGTGTGGGCGGTCGTTGGTGGCATTATCATACGAATGCCACCGACCAGGTGTTCAATTCGCTGCTGAAATACACGACCGAGCGCTACGGCGTGTTCGTGCAGGGCAGCGTGAAATTCGGCGAGCCCTTGGCAGCCGTACTCGTAAGACGGTGATGGGGGCAAATGCAGTCGCCCGCAACGGGGATGCTCTGACAGGCCCAGCGCATGCATCATGGCTTGATGACTGTGCCGGGGCGTTATCATTCGGTTTGAACCCACGTTAGATAGATTCCGCGCGACTTAATCTATCGAACGGGCACAGGTGGGCACGACCCACATGCTGCGCCTACCGGGCCTGCCGGCTTGAGACATTGCCCCGGCGGGCAGCGCAGCGTCGGGGCACCGCATGCGGCGCAATACCAGCGGCCATCCGGTCCCGCGCGTGCAGGACACAGTCCGGCTGGACATTGGGGGCGCCAGGCCCGGCCCTCTGTCGAGGCCGGCTCCGCCGCGCGTGCGCTCCAGGCGATGCCCGAAACAACAATCGCTGCTGAGAGCGCAATTGGGGTTACGGCCCGCATGCGCCTACGGCTGCGGTCTGGTGCACGCCTGCTTGCAAACCAATTGCTGGGTCGTGCAGTTCAAATTGCAGGGCGCGTTGCCGGCGGGGTTCACGACGCCGGTCGTCGGGCCGGCGACCACACAGGCGTTCTGACAATTCATCACTTGCGTATCGCAGCTCACCAGGCATGCGGTCGTCGTCTGCGACGAGATCAGGGGAGTTGGAGCAACAGGAATGGGTGCGACCTGCTGCGCCAGCCGGATGCGCTCCGCACCAAACGCCCCTGAGCTCGCTAAAAGGCCGAGCAGAATGCAGACTTGCCGAACATACCGCATGGAAGCCTCCATCGCCGAGGACGACGGCCGATGATAGCCGCTCCCGCGGCAGGCCGCGAGATCCTGATGCCGTTGCCGCGCCGGTCTGCGCACCGGTCTGTAGCACCGGTCTTGGCAGTGCCGCGGATCGTCTCTATTCTTGGCAGCCGCGCGGGCCGGGAGAGCATGATGTTGCGGGTAGCGTTGGCGTTCGGGCTCGCCTTCTCGGTCTGCCAGCAGGTATTTGCAGACGAGGCGCCCTACCGGCGGCCCTTGCATTACCGTCACGGCTGGTACCTTCCCCGGGAACGCCATGTCATCGAAGTCGTGCAACCGCCCTACAGCGGCATCTTCATCATCAACGGGATTCGATTTACCGGAATGACGCCGGCCTGTTTCGGCTGGGCCGCGGGCGAACCCATCGGCCTCGTGGCCGGCGACTGGCACGGCCACTGCCTCACTGCGGTGTTCTACAACTTTTGGCGTCGAAACACCTGCCAGATGTGGTGCCGCGCCGCCCGTTAAGGGGGTGGCTGCACCGGCGGGTAGGCGTGTCGATGGCCGTTGAAATCCTCGACGGCATATCGCACCTCTCCGGTGCTCGTCTGTGTTCGCGTCAAATAGCTCGGACCAATGGGCGACTTGCCATAGCCGCCCGGAATGTCGAGCACATAAGTGGGCTGACAGAGGCCCGACAGCCGTCCATGCATCGCCCGCATCAGCCCCTGGCCATCCTCGATGGTCGTGCGCCAATGGCCAGTGCCCGGCGCAAGATCGCCATGATGAAGGTAGTAAGGCTTGATGCGGCATTCGACCAGCGCGCGCATCAAGGCTTCGAGCGTCGGCGCATCATCATTGACGCCGCGCAGGAGCACGGTCTGGCTCAACATCGGAATGCCGGCATCCACCAAGCGCGCACAGGCCGCGCGCGCACTCTCCGTAAGTTCACGCGGGTGGTTGGCGTGAAGCACGACGTAGGTGGCCTTGCCGGTGATCTTGAGCGCGCGCACCAGCGCCGGGGTGATCCGCGCCGGGGCGACTACAGGCACTCGGGTGTGCACACGGAGAACCTTGACGTGCTCGACGCCGGCGAGCGCTTCCGTGATCGCCTTCAACCGCCGCGCCGACAGGACCAGCGGATCGCCGCCGGAGAGGATCACCTCCCAGATCCCGTGCTGGCAGCGGATGTAGTCGAGCGCGGCCGCGAGCTCCGTCGGCGAGAGTGATCGCTCCCGCCCGACCACTTCGCGCCGGAAGCAAAAACGGCAATAGACGGCGCAGACATGGATGGGCTTGAGCAGCACCCGGTCCGGATAGCGATGCACGATGCCCGGCACGGCGGAGTGCGCGCGGTCGCCAATAGGATCGACGCTTTCCTCAGACTGGACATCAAGCTCAGCCAGCTCGGGGAGGAATTGACGCGCAATCGGATCGCCGCGATCGCGCACATCGATGAGCTCCGCCATATCCGGGGTCAACGCAAGCGCGTAACGCTCGGCAATCCTGCTGATCTCGTTCAGGCGGGCGGACGGGATAAGTCCCGCGGCGATCAGATCCTCGGGCCGTGACAAAGTTCTGCGCTCGTGGCTCATGAAGGCTCGTCCCTGTAGCGTTCCCCGCAATCGCCAGCGGTGGTGAGATTTTGCCGATGAACCGGCAGCCGTCAAAGGTCGCCCTTCTCCGCAGCGGTCGTCGGTGCATGCAGCGGCAAGAGTTCCCGCAGCCCTGCCATTCTTGCGAATGCATGCAAATCGGTGTTGGTATGCGCCGGGGCAGGCAGAAGCGAGGACACGATGAAGAACTATCTCGATGGCGGCGAGGCCATTCTCGAGGCATTTCGCAGGCTCAAGGTCGATTACATCATGTCCTCTCCGGGCTCGGAATGGTCGCCCGTATGGGAGGCGCTCGCGCGCCAGAAGCTCGACCGCAAGCCCGGACCGACCTTTGTGGAGTCGTGGCATGAGACGCTCGCGGTCAATATGGCCGCCGGATACACGCTGATGACGGGGCGGCCGCAGGCGGTGCTGCTCCATGCGGGGGTGGGCATGCTGCAGGGAAGCATGGGGGTTCACGGCGCGCTGCAGAACGAGATCCCCATGGTGGTGATGTCGGGCGAATCCCAGACCTTGGGCGAAGATCCCGATCTCGACATCGAGCAGCAGTGGTATGGGGGCCTCTCCGTCGGCGGTATCGAGCGTTTCGTCGAGCCGGTCGCGAAATGGGCGCGCGCGGTGACCAGTCCCTACACGCTCTACGAAAGCGTCATCCGCGCGGGCGAGATGGCACAGCGCGTGCCACAAGGGCCCATCTATCTCAATGTCGCGCTTGAGCACATGTTGCACGACTGGACGCCGCCGGCGGCTCCCCGTGACGTGCCGCCGGCGCCGATCCTGCAGCCGACTGCACGCGACGTGGAATACGTCGCCGACTTCCTGCGCAAGGCCAAGAATCCCGTGATCGTGACCGAGACCTCGGGACGCGACCCCCAGGCATTTTCCGGGCTGGTTGAGCTCGCCGACCTTCTCGCCATTCCGGTGATCAACGGGCGCGCCAATGCGTACGCCAATTTTCCCACCGACCATCCGCTCTATCTCGGGATGGGCAACTACAAGGCGCTGGACAATGCCGACCTTGTTCTCCTCGTCGGCGGTCGCGCGCCTTGGTACCCTGCGCAGCGGCGTCCCACCAGCGGGAGGATCATTGCCATTCATGACAACCCGCTCAAGGGTCACATGGTGTACCAGAACCTCCATATCGATTTTTATCTCGAAGGCAACATCGCGGCGTCGCTTGCGCTGCTCACGGCCGCGGTGAAGGCAGGAGCCGGGCAGGACGCGGCGGTAAGCGCGCGACGCCAGCGCTGGACACGCGAGCATGAGGCCCATGTCGCGGCTCTGCGCGCGGAAAGGGAGAAAGCGCAGAACGGAAGCGGCATCGATCCGCTTTCGCTCATGGGGGCACTCAACGAGGTCATGCCCGCGGAGACGATCTACGTGGATGAGACCATCACCCATTCTCCAATGCTCCGCCAGCATCTGCCGCAGACGCAGCCCCAGAGCTTTTTCCGCGGCTCCGGAGGGCTCGGGCAGGGCATCGGCACCGCGCTCGGCATCAAGCTTGCCGCGCCGGAGCGCCCGGTGGCGCTCCTCGTCGGGGACGGCTCATTCCTCTACAACCCTATCATCCAGGCGCTCGGCGCCTCACAGCGCCACGAGCTTCCCATCATCATTGTGGTGCTCAACAACAAGAAATACGAAGCCATGCGAAAAGGCCACGTGCACCACTATCCCGACGGTGTCTCGGCCGGCAAGAAACTGCACTACGGCGTGACCATCGAGGGACCGGACTACGCCGAGCTCGGCAGTCATTTCGGCTTCCATGGCGCGCGCGTGGAGAAGCTTGGAGCGCTCAAAGGCGCGCTCAAGAGCGCGCTCGCCGCCACGAAGGACGGCAAGACATACCTCCTCAACGTGGTGCTCACCCGCTAACGCTGCTCTGTCGAAAGCCTAACCTCTCCTGTGACGCTGACTGAATGCGATGTCAGAGCGAAGCACCATCACTCTACCTCGGCGACAGACGTCCAGAGAACGTCATCGATCCTGCGCGCTCCGGTCGCCAGCATGACCAGCCGATCAAATCCCAGCGCCACCCCGCTGGCTTGAGGCATCAGCGCGAGCGCTGCCAGAAATTCTTCGTCGAGCGGATAGCGCGCTCCGTAGACGCGCTCCTTCTCCGCCATCTGCTCCTCCAGCCGCCTACGCTGCTCGGCCGGATCCGTGAGCTCGCCGAAGCCGTTGGCAAGCTCCACTCCGCAGACATAGAGCTCGAAGCGCTCGGCAAGTGTGCGATCGCGTTGCAGCGGCCGGGCCAACGGCGATTGTATAGCGGGATACTCATAGAGAATGGTCGCACGTCCGTTCCCCAGAAGCGGCTCGATACATTCGACGAGAACGCGGCTGAAAATATCCCCCCAGCTGTCATCGGCAGCAAGGCGCACCCCCGCCTTGCGGGCCGCTGCGGCAAAGACGCTGGTTGGGCGCGGCGGCAGCACTTCGTCGAGAGCAATACCGGCATGCCGGCTGAACGCCTCGCCGACGGTGAGCCGATCGGGAGCGGCGAGCGGATCAGCGGTCCGGCCGCGCCACGAGAGCTGGCTGCTGCCGGCGATGGTCGCCGCAAGCGCGAGGATCGCGGCGCAATCTTCCATCAGCAGCTCATAGGGCGCATCGACGCGGTACCACTCGACGAGCGTGAATTCCGGATGGTGCAGCGGCCCGCGCTCCCGATTGCGGAAAGAGCGGGCGAACTCGAAGATGCGGCGTTCGCCCCCGGCCAGGAGCTTCTTGCAGGCAAATTCCGGCGAAGTGCGCAGATAGCGCCGCGCGCGCTCTCCGCCGGGAGCCACCACATCGGTCTCGAAGGCATGCAAATGGGTTTCGTTCCCGGGGGAAATGGTGAGCGCCGCCGTCTCCACCTCGGTAAATCCATGCGCCGCGAAATGCTCCCTCAGGGCGGCCGCAATCCGCATGCGAGCGAGCAGCAAGGGCCGCCGGTCGGCATGGTTGCGCAAAACTCCCGGCATGCGTACTTCCGTCCGGACCTGCTAGCCCCGACGGCTGCGTGAAAATCGCTGGCGAACGAGGCCAGGATCGGTATTGTGCGGCCCCACATTTCGTCTGCCGCCGCAATGGCGGCTGCCGTTGGATTGAGGAATACATCCCGTGAGAGTCATCGCCAGCTCACTGCGTAAAGGCAATATCGTTGAATACGACGGCAAACTCTATGTCGTGCTCAACGCCGAGAGCTTTCACCCCGGCAAAGGCACGCCGACCACCCAGGTGGACATGCGCCGAATCAGCGATGGGGTAAAGATTGCGCAGCGCTTCAAGACGACCGAGCAAGTCGAGCGCGCGTATGTCGAGGACCGCGAGCACCAGTACCTCTATCAGGATGGCGACGGCTACCATTTCATGAATACGGAAACCTACGATCAGGTCACCTTGCCCGCCGACATCATTGGCGATCAGGCGGCGTATCTGGCGCCCGAGATGAAGGTGACCCTCTCCGTTCACGAAGGCGTGGCGGTCTCGATACAGCTCCCACAAAAGGCCGTGCTCGAGGTCGTGGAAACCGAGCCCACCGTGAAGGGACAGACCGCCGCCTCGTCCTACAAACCGGCGCTCCTTTCCAACGGAGTGAAGACAATGGTTCCTCCATTCGTTGGAACCGGCACCAAGATCGTTGTCATGACGGCGGACGGCTCCTACGTCGAACGCGCCAAGGACTGACGCTCCATACCTCCCCCTGGGAAGAGCCTGGAAAGGGGGAGGTATTGCCCCCGCGGTTAGCCGCAAAGCCGACAGAAATAGCCGTAAGAATCACGTGGCAAATGGATTGCGGGTGTAACGCGATGAGCGAACGGCTGAATACTCTGTTCTCACGACGAGCATGCCTGCCGCTTTTTGCAGGCGGCCTCCTCGCGTGGAGCAGGAGCGCACCCGCACAGGGGAGCGCATCTTTCGATCAGTGGGTGGCGGCATTTCACGCCCGCGCTCAGGCGCGCGGGATATCGGACGCCACCTACACGCGGGTGATGACCAGCACCAAGCCGGACACCTCGGTGTTCGCGCTCGTCCGTGATCAGCCTGAGTTCAACGAGGAGCTCTGGCAGTATCTCAGCCGCCGCGTCTCCGACTATCGCATCACCACCGGCAAGGAGAAGATGAAGGAGTACGCAGCCCTCCTCGCGCGCGTCGAGAAGGATTACGGCGTCGACCGCTCCATCATGGCCGGGATTTGGGGAATCGAATCGGCCTACGGGGATCCCGATGTCCAGAAAAATCACATGCGCCCCGTCATTCCGGCGCTCGCCGCTCTGGCATGGGGGGAGCCGCGGCGGAAATCCTACTGGGAACAGGAGCTGCTCAACGCGCTGGTGATCATCGAGCGTGGCTGGAGCACACCTGAGGAGATGCGCGGCTCCTGGGCGGGCGCCATGGGCCACACCCAGTGGATGCCGGAGGTTTGGCTCCACATGGGCGTCGATTACGATGGGGACGGACGCGTCTCGCCCTTCGGCAGGCCCGATGACGCGATTGCCGGCACGGCGCAGTATCTCGTCAAGCGCGGCGGATATCGTCGCGGCGAGCATTGGGGGTACGAGGTTAGCGGGGTTTCAGGAGGCACGCGCGAAGGCGCGTCAAGAACTTACGAGGCTTGGCAAAAGGCGGGGCTAACCCGCGCCGACGGCCAGCCCTTCCCCCATCCCGCGTCAACCGCGCGGCTGTGGGTTCCGGTCTCGGGCGGGCCCGCCTTCCTTCTCGGGCCGAACTTCCACGCGGTGCGCTCGTACAATCCATCGAGCAATTACACGCTCGCGATCGTGCATCTTGCAGACAGGATCGCGGGCGGCGGACCGTTCGCGCACCCTTTCCCCGGCTCCGAACGCACCCCGACGCTGGCGGAAGTGCAGGAGATCCAGAAACGGCTGACCGGTCTCGGTTTTGACACCGGTGGTACCGATGGCCGGGTCGGCAATGACACCATGACGGCCATTCGGAACTTTCAACGCAAGGTCGGCATGCAGCCGGCCGACGGCTATGCCGGCTTGAAGCTCTTGGCGCGGTTGCGTCAGGGCCTGTGATCCGGTTCTATGGAGCCTTCCCGGCTTCATGGACCATAAGGATCAACCAGTGACGACTGTAAAAGCCAAAGCGGCGCCTGCCGCCGAGAAGCGTCCTGCAAACCTGGCGCACCCTTCGCTGCGCGTGCTCGAGCGGCCGGCCAATCTCACCGGCACCAATGCGCCCGGGTTCGGCAGCGACGTCGTCGCCGACACGCTGCGCGCGCTGGAAATTCCGTACATCGCGCTCAATCCGGGAGCCAGTTATCGCGGCCTGCATGATTCCATCGTGAATTTTCTCGGCAATGAGACGCCGCAAATGCTGCTTTGCCTGCACGAGGAGAGCGCGGTTGCGATCGCCCACGGCTACGCCAAGGTGACGGGTAAGGCGATGGCCGCGGCGGTGCATTCCAACGTCGGGCTCTTCCACGCGACCATGGCGATATTCAACGCCTGGTGTGACCGCTCGCCTGTCATCGTGCTCGGCGCAACCGGTCCCGTCGATGCCGCCAAGCGCCGGCCATGGATCGACTGGATCCACACTGCGCGCGACCAGGGCGCGATCGTGCGCAACTACACCAAATGGGACGACCAGCCGGCTTCCCCTGCGGCGGCCCGTGAAGCGCTGATCCGGGCGACCTGGATGGCCAATACGGCACCGATGGGGCCGGTCTACATCAATCTGGATGCCGAGATGCAGGAGGCGAAGCTCGCCGAGCCACTCGCCCCGCTCGATGTCGCGCGCTTCATGCCCCACGCCGCTCCCGGCGTTTCCGCCGAGCTGGTCGGTGAGGCGGCTGCGATCCTCAAGGCTGCGAAGCATCCGGTCATCTTCATGGGCCGCGTATCGCGCAGCCTCGAGAGCTGGAATGTACGCGTGGCATTGGCGGAAGCGCTTAACGCCAAAGTCGTCAGCGACCTCAAGATCGGCTGTGGATTCCCGACCGATCATCCCCTGCATGCGGGAGCCCCGGCGTCGAACGCCATGGTCGCGGAAGCGATCGAAGCGGTGAAAAAGGCGGATGTGATCCTCGCGCTTGACTGGGTGGATCTCGGCGGGGGCTTAAGACCGGCGTTCGGACACGATGTGCCGAAGGCGAAGATCATCAACGTGAGTGCAGATTTTCAGATGCACAACGGGTGGAGCATGGATCACGAGATGCTTCCGCCAGTTGACCTGCTTCTTCCGACCACCCCTGACGAAGCGGTGCCTCTGCTTCTCGCGGCTATCGGGGGCGCAAAAGCAAAACAGAAACCTGCACCGGCGGCGGCTGGCGAGCGCTATGAGCCCTCCAGCGGACCCCTACGGGTCGACGATCTCGCCAAGTCTTTGAAGGCCGCCGTCGGCACCCGCGAGGTGACACTCACCCACCTGCCGCTCTCATGGAACGGCGCCACATGGCCGTTTCGCCACCCGCTGGACTACATCGGGTCGGAGGGCGGCGGGGGAGTAGGCGGCGGCCCCGGCCTCTCCGTCGGCGTCGCGCTCGCGCTCAAGGGCTCCGGCCGCCTGCCGATTGCAATCTGCGGCGACGGCGATTTTTGCATGGGGGTGACGGCGATCTGGACGGCGGTGCATTATCGTATCCCGCTCCTCTTCGTGGTCTGCAACAACCGCTCCTTCTTCAATGATGAGCTCCACCAGGAACGGGTGGCCCGCATCCGCAATCGTCCGCCGGAAAACCGCTGGATAGGCCAGCGCATTTCCGATCCCGACATCGATTGCGCGGCGCTCGGGCGCGCCCAAGGGGCCGT
>DATBYX010000061.1:0-5712 GCA_036513475.1 Xanthobacteraceae bacterium
GTGCGGTAGAACGCCGCCGATTGGTGCGGATTCTCGCCGTAACGCAAACTTTCGATGAGGCTGCCGCCGATGGCGCGATAGCCGGGCGCTGCCTCGTCGAGCTGCTGCGCGAACCAACCGGAAATCGCGGCGTCATAGACCGCGGTGCGGGCATAGGCCTTTGCGGCGAGCCTCCTGCGCAGCGGCAGCGTGGTCATGCCGTTGTGCTGACCGAGCTCTTGCAGCATCACGACATAGTCGGCGGGATCGACCACCACGGCCACGTGCGCATGGTTCTTGGCCGCGGCGCGGATCATAGCGGGGCCGCCGATGTCGATGTTCTCGATGCAGGTGTCGAAATCGGCGCGCTGCGCGACAGTCGCCTCGAATGGGTAGAGGTTCACGACCAGAAGATCGATAGGGCGGATGGCGTGCGCCGCCATCGCCGCGGCGTGATCCTCGTTGTCACGTACGGCGAGGAGGGCGCCGTGCACGCCAGGATGCAGGGTCTTCACCCGCCCATCCATCATTTCGGGAAAGCCGGTGAGGTCCGACACATCGAGCGCCGGGAGTCCGGCATCCGCGAGCGCCTTGCGCGTGCCGCCCGTCGATATCAGCTCGACGCCGTGGCGCACCAGCGCGCGCGCAAACTCGACGAGTCCCGCCTTGTCGGACACGGAAATAAGCGCGCGGAAGATGCGCACGTGATCAGGCATGAGACCCACCTTCAGGCCCGACCTTCGGGCCGGTCATCCACGCCTTGACGCGTGGCGAGCTGATGACCACCGTTCGCTTGTTCTTACAACGGGCTCTGCCTTCAGGACACGCACTTTGTCATAACGGCAGCTGAGGCTCGGCACCCCAATCGCGCCTCGCCGGTGGCGGCGCGCTTTCCGGCGGGACCTGGGCGAAGCTCCATTGCACCCTCATCACTTTGCGCGCGCGGCCGAAGATCACGATCTGTACCGAGCGGCGGGGGCCATCGGGGCCGGCGAGGTATACGCTCTCCTCCAGGTCGGCGCGATCCTCCAAGGCGGTGAAGCTCCATACCTCCTTGTTCGGCATTACCAGCATCACGCTGTGCCCATCCACGAGCCGGGTCGCCTTGATCGCGGGATGCAGATGGAAGCGCAGGGCAAACTGGTCCTTGTCGCCGGCCACGAGCTCGCCTTTCGCCGGCGTGAAGACGTCCTCGCCTTCGAGCTTTTGACCGTCGCGCGAGAGGGTCAGCGTGCGGTGATGCACCACGTTGAAGAGATCGGCATAGCCGTCATGGGAGGTGACCAGCGCCATGCCTTCGGCCCTCTCCTCGCGCGCGACCGCAACATGGCGCGGGCCCCCGACCATCGGGGTGCCGTCGAGCAGTCGCTTGATCGGCCGCGCCGGGACGAAGCCGCAGGATGAAGTGTCGTTGAACGTCACGGTGGAATGGGCAGCGGTGGCACGCGCCACCTGATGCCAGCTCTCCCGGTTGGTCAGAGGCACACCGCAGTTGACCACCAGGCGGGTCTGCTTGACCGAGAGCTCGAATGAAAGACACCCCGCATGGGCTTCCTGGCTTACCGCGAATGGGGGCGGTCGGCCCGTATCCATGACGATGAGAGTGCCCGCGTTCTCCAGCCGCTGATATCCTGAGTGGGGCGCATTGCCGAGCGGGGCGCCGCGCGCATCGTCGTACGCGAGTATGGTGGTCACGAGGTCGGCCGGGGTCGGACCCATCCCGTTGAACAGGGCAAAGTTGCCGTCCCCATGACGGAAGAAGCGCAGCATGGGCATCATGCGGTCGATAGCGTTGAGGAGCGCAGGAGGCGGCGAAAGGTTGCGCGCGCTAAATGCCGTGCGGAGTGGCAAGAGATCAATGAGAATTGGGATCAAGGCGCCAGGGTTGCGGCTGATGTGACCCCCATCGGGGAGGATCTGCCGGCCGAGCTCCTCTGTGAGCCGGCGTGCGGCCGTGCGCATGTAGCGCTGTTGTCCCGCCACGCAGAGGGCGGCATAGGTCAGCGCCATCACGGCCTGAAGGCGGGGAACGCCGTCGCGTGCTTCGCGGAGCGTATAGCTCAAGTGCCGGATCTGGCGCGCGAGGCTGCGCATGAAGCGGCGATAGAAAGCCGGATTTGAGTCGTCGAGCATCAGGGGCGCTTGGCTGATCCAGGCAATGATGCGCCGCGCCACGACCTCGGGACGCCAGGCGATCGCATTGCGCGCGCCGCTCATACCGATCCACTCGTCCACCAGGGCGCAGGCGTTCGCGCGCGCTATGGCGGACTGCGCCGCGCGCAGATGCCGCAGCCACCCGAAGCCGAACAGGGCAGCCGCCCAATCATCGGATGGCGGCGTCATCTCGAAGGGCGAACGCGATTCGCAAACAACCACCTTCCCGGCAAAGACAAAGCGGCCGGAATAGATCTCGCTAGCGCGCGTGGCGTCGGTAGTGCGCAGGTCCTGCGGCGCAATCACCAGCCGGTCGGGCTTGCCGAAGGAGGCGAGCCAGCTGACGATCGGATTTGTGGTGACGCGGCCAACAAGGCTGCCAAAGAGCCTGCGCGCCAGGATAACGGACAACCCGGCTCGTTCCGCAACCGAGGCGCGCGACATTCGAGGCTTGGCTCCCCTCATTGCGGGCCGTGCACACCATAGCGAACGTCGGGTTTCCGTCCAACCGCTGGCGGTTACCGCTACCGCGGGACGAGTGACGGCATCCCAAGGGACTGGAACACCACGCAGCGCGGAATTAGCGCAGCGTAATCCGACGGGTACGCGGGCGTCGAATCACTCCCGCTCCAGCCGGGCCGCGTAGAAGCCGTCGAGCCCGGCCATCGCCGTGTCGGGATCGAGGAGATGGCAGGGCAGGGTGCGCAGGTCGCCCTCCGCGCTGAGCCACTCGGCCGGGATGTGGACTTCCCCCGGTGCGATCGGCCGGCGCCGTATCCTCGGCTCCTGCCGCAGGAGATCGCCGACGATCTCAATCCCTTCCTCCGGCTCGAGCGAGCAAACGCAATAGATCAGGGTCCCCCCGGGTTTCACAAGCTGAGCCGCTTTCGCAATCATGCGCCGCTGCACGGTCACCAAGGCGGCAACGTCCGCTTCCCGCTTGATCCACGGAACGTCGGGATGGCGCCGGATGGTGCCGGTTGCCGAGCACGGAGCATCGAGGAGCACGGCGTCGAAGGAGCCTCCCTGCCATTCGAGCACGTCGGCCTCAATGGGCTCTGCGCTAAGCCCGACCCGCAACAGATTTTCCCGCAGGCGGGCCATCCGATGCGCCGAACGGTCGACCGCAATGACCCGCGCCCCCGCAGCCACAAGCTGCATGGTCTTGCCGCCGGGAGCGGCGCAGAGATCGGCGACGGCGCGCCCTCGAAGCTCGCCCATCAGACGTGCCGGCAATGCGGCTGCTGCGTCCTGGACCCACCACGCCCCGTCGGCATAGCCCGGCAATTGCGTCGTGGGTCCATGCACAACGGCGCGCACCGAGCCGGTAGGCAGGACGCGGCCGCCGAGCTTCTCTGCCCAGTGCCGAGCCTCCGCCTTGACTGTGAGATCGAGCGCGGGCTCCCGGGCATGGGCCGCCGCAATAGTTCGGGCGGTCTTGGCACCGTAGTTGCGGATCCAGCGATCCATGAGCCACTTGGGACTGTTCACAGCCGCCAGATCGATCGCCGCGACGTATTGGGCGCCCTCGCGGGTGAGGCGCCGCAGGACCGCGTTGACGAGCCCGGCATAGCGCGCAGCGCGCCGGTCGGCTCGCACCAGCCGCACGGAAAGATCGACCGCAGCGTGGTCCGGCACGTCGAGCCACAGAATCTGCGCAAGGCCAACCAGGAGAGCTACCTCTACCCGTGGTGCATCGGCAGGGAGTCCGCGGTCGAGCACGTGCTGGAACAGGTGCCGCGCTGTTCCCAAGCGACGTAGCACCGTGGCCGCAAGGGCCCGAACGAGCGCGCGGTCACGCTCCGGCAACGTCGTGAAATCGGCCCGTGCCGAGAGGTCCTGGAGTTGCTCGTCCAGCGGCCGGTGGCGCCGGATGACGTTCTCCACGATGTCCGCCGCCAGCTTCCGGGCAGCTAACCCTGGCACCTCCTCCGTCGTGCCGCCCGCTGTGCGGCCCACACCCCCCCTGCTCGCTGCGCTCGCGCCGATCTCCTCCGCGCCTGGCGGGGAGAGGGTGCCGAGCCGCCTCGCGGTGGGAGGAGTGAGTGAGATCATCAACCCCAAGGGCCACGCGAGCCCGTCTGTCCCCAAGGACCTCCTGGACGCGCGGGATAGGAAGGCACGGACGGGCGCCGGCCGAAGCCTTGTTGTCCCAAGCCGTCGCGCCCGAAGCCGCCCTCGCCCATTTCCTGCGCCAGCCGCTTCAGCGCCGCGATGCGGTTATCGGTCGAGGGGTGGGTCGAGAAGAGATTGTCCATGCCGCGGCCGGTGAGCGGGTTGACGATGAAGAGATGCGCCGTGGCCGGGGCGCGCTCGGCGGTCTCGTTCCCGATGGCCTCTGCCGCGCGAGAGATCTTGGCAAGCGCCGAGGCGAGCGCCTGGGGGTGACCGCTCAACCGGGCGCCCATCTCGTCGGCGGCATATTCGCGCGTGCGGCTGATGGCCATCTGCACCAGCATCGCGGCGATCGGGGCGAAAATCACCATGAGCAGCGTGCCAACCACACCGAGCCCGTTGTTGCTGTCGCGCGTGCCCCCGAAGAACAGTCCGAACTGCGCGAGCATGGAGATAGCGCCCGCGATCGTCGCGGTGATGGTCATGGTCAGCGTGTCGTGATTCCTGACATGGGCGAGCTCATGCGCCAGCACGCCCGCGATCTCTTCCCGGTCGAGCATGTTGAGTAGCCCCGTGCTCACCGCGACCGCGGCGTGCGCCGGACTGCGTCCGGTGGCGAAGGCATTCGGTTGCGGATTGTCCATAATATGCACCCCCGGCATCGGGAGCCCGGCGCGCTGAGAAAGGTCACGCACCAGCGCGATCAACTCCGGGGCCGAGCGCTCGTCCACCTCCTGCGCGCCATGGAGCGAAAGAACGATCCTGTCCGCGTTCCAGTAGGTGAACAGATTCATCCCGGCCGCGAAAAAGAGCGCCATGGCGGCGCCGCTCTCCCCGCCAATCAGGAAGCCCACGGCCATGAAGAGGGCGGTGAGCCCCGCAAGCAAGATGGCGGTGCGTACGTAGTTCATATCATCCGTCCCAACTCGGGCGCAGGGGCACCTCCCCAAGGGTGGTTTGAAATCCGCCCCTACGCGGGGAGCCCCGCTTTAATCGCCCGCTAATGTTGGGTTGCTGCAGCCAGTCCGCCAGTCAACCGATGAGGCGCTGGCGGCTCCTCAATCCCGGATCGTCGCTTCGCCACGCGGTGTCCCTGGTCCGGGACCGCGGCATCGAGCAACGGCAACCGCTACTGCGTCACCACGACCGGGGTGCCGAAGCCGACGCGGCCGTAGAGGTCGAGCACATCCGCGTTATACATGCGGATGCAGCCATAGGAGACGAAGCCACCGATGGAGCCGGGATTATTCGTTCCGTGGATGGCGTATTCGCCGACGCTGAGCGTGAGCGCGGCCGCCCCCATGGGATTGTTCCCGCTGCCGCCGCGGATCACGTTGGGCAGCGAGGGCTTGTCGCGCTTGACCTCGGCGGGCGGCGTCCACGCCGGTCGCAGATATTTGCCGTTGATCATGGCGGTGCCGGACCACTGCTTGCCGGCGCGGCCGACCCCAACGGGATAGCGCA
>DATBYX010000062.1:0-2465 GCA_036513475.1 Xanthobacteraceae bacterium
CATGATCATCGACGTCGCCGAGTGCACGAACTGCCAGCTGTGCGCGCTCGCGGCCATGGATGAATACGTCGGCAATGACTGGCCGGGCTATGCCGCGCCGATGCCCAAGCACGGGCACAAGTGGATCAACATCCTGCAGAAGGAGAGGGGACAGATGCCGATGATCGACATCGCCTATGTCCCTACCATGTGCAATCACTGCGACAATGCCCCGTGCCAGGCCAAGGGCGGCGACGCCGTGCGCAAGCGCGAGGACGGGATCATGCTCATCGATCCGCAAAAGGCGAAGGGACGCAAGGACCTGGTCGAGGCCTGCCCGTACGGGCACATCTGGTGGAACGAGGAGCTGCAGCTCCCGCAGATCTGGCCGTTCGATGCGCACCTGCTCGATCAGGGCTGGCAGCAGACGCGCGGCCAGCAATCGTGCCCGACCGGGGCCATGCGCGCGATCAGGATCGAGGACGAAGCGATGGCGCGCATGGCGCGCGAGGAGGGGCTCGAAGTGATGCGGCCTGAGCTCGGAACGAAGCCGCGGGTCTACTACCGCAATCTATGGCGCTATTCGAAGTGCTTCATTGGTGGCACGCTTGCAGCGGAGGGCAACGGTGTCGTGGATTGCGTCGAAGGCGCGAGCGTGCGCCTGAGCAAGGACGGTCGCACCGTCGCGGAGACGACTAGCGACAACTACGGCGATTTCAAATTCGACAAGCTCGATGAGGACTCCGGGACGTACGTCGTGGAGATCTCAGGGCCGGACCGTAGCACGCGCCGCGTCGAGGCTACCCTCGGCCACAGCATCAGCTTGGGCGAGATCCGGCTGTAGGGCTTCCCTCTCGTGTGTCCCGGATGCGGTGCAGCGCGAGCGCATACACAAGGGCTTCATGATCTCTCGAGGTGAGAAAGCGCGAAGCGGTGCGCCGCTGATCCGGGACCGCCAAAAGCTACGAGCGAGGCGCCGACGGAGCTTTGTAAGGTCCCGGGTCCGCAGGGCATCATGAGCAGCGCAAACAGGCGTGCGCAGTGGGAGCGTCATGCGACTTGCGCTGCTCATGCTGCACCGCGCCCGGGACACGCCGACATGGCAACATCCGCCGAATGTGTGGCAGTGGCGGATTGTGTTCGGTAGCTTTAATCCATGCCAGATCCTTCCACCCCGCTCGTCTTTCCTCAGCTCGGGGCGCTTTATCTGATGCTCTCGCCCTGGGCGGAGATGCTGCTGCGCGCCGGGGTAGGCCTTGCGCTCGTGCCGCACGGGCTGCGCAACACCTTCGGCCTGTTTCCCTCAACCGGAGTGCGCGCACACAATCTCACGGAATTGGCCAAGCAGCTCGACGAGGATGGCTACCGTCCCGGCAGGTTCTGGGCGCCGGCCATCTCGGTCACCCAGCTTGTCTTCGGCCCGATGCTGGCGCTGGGCCTGCTCACCCGGCTCGTCGCCGTTCCCATCGTGATTTTTCTCCTCGTCTCCAACTACGAGCGCTGGCGCGTCGGCGGGTATTTCTGGAACAAGACCGGGCTCGAATATACGTTGATGTGGACCTTGGCCGCGGTTTATTTCCTGGTGCATGGCGGTGGCCCAATCTCGCTCGACCACCTGCTGATCGGGCGCGAATGGTGATCATGCGGCTGTGTGCTGTGCTCACGGCGTTGCTCGTGCTGGCATTCCCCGCGCGGGCGCAGGATTATCCGAGCCGGTTGATCAAGCTGATCCAGGGCTTCCCGCCCGGGGGCAATGTGGAGTTCGTGGCGCGCCTTTTGGCGCACGAGATGTCGAAAAGCCTCGGGCAGGCCATCATCGTCGAGAGCAAGCCGGGGCAGGCGGGGAGCCTTGCAGCGGAAGCGGTCGCGAATGCGGAGTCCGACGGCTACACGCTCCTTCTCGTCTCCGGTGCGCATCCCGCCACCGCGGCGATCTACAAGAAGCTGAAATACGACCCGGTGGACGCCTTCGCATGGATCTCGACCGCAAGCTTCTACCCGTTCATCGTCTGTGTGCGCAGTGATTCGAAATGGGCGAGTTTCGTCGATCTGCTCGCTGCCGCGCGCGCAGCGCCGGGGAAGGTGAGCTCCGGGACTGCGGGAAACGGCTCGATCGCGCACATGACGACGGAGCTCATCGCCAGGACCGCGGGCGTGAAATTTCTCTCGGTGCCCTACCGCGGCGAGGCGATGGCGGTGACCGGGTTACTGAGCGGAGATGTGGATTTCGTACTGGCGACCGCGGCGTTGGCCATCCCCCATGTGCGCTCCGGTGTGGTCAAGGCACTTGCGGTAACCGGCAAGAGCCGGTGGAAGGATATTCCGGACGTCGCTACCGTGTCCGAACAAGGCGTGCCTGATTTCGAGGTGATTTCCTGGTCGGGAGTGGCGGCTCCTGCCAAGACCCCGCAGCCCATCATCGAGCGGCTGCATGGAGAAATCGAGAAGGCCATCAGCGTCGCCGACGTCCGCAGCAAGCTGGAAGC
>DATBYX010000063.1:0-4211 GCA_036513475.1 Xanthobacteraceae bacterium
ACAAGAAGTGGAGATGACCGACCGCTCCTGGCTCACCTGCATTGCCGCGGGCGACCGTCGAATAGGTTTTGTGCATTCTCGCGAATACGAAGGAATACCGCATCGTCGTTGGCGGTGATGCCTTCGGATTCGTTGCCGTCCTGCACAGAGCCGCCGATGACGATGTCCCTGTGCCGACAGAACACGTACAGGGTCCGATAGTTCGCGCATCCGCCGCTGAAGAAATACAACTGCTTGGCTAGCGTTCTTTTCAGGACAACAAGATGCCCGCGCCGCGCCAGCATTTGATCGTCCTGCACCAGCTTCTTGGCACCATACCCGGTGCAATTGATGACGATATTTTCTCTTAGCGCCCCGAACGCTTGCACATCCGTGAACAGCTTTCTTCGAAACCGAACGCGGCTGCGCTTCAGATCCGAAACCAGTCGTGGCAGCAGGATGGTAGGATTGATCAGCCAGGTCCGGTATTCGCGTCCCGCCACATTGAGCTTCTGGAACGGAAGCGTGCCGGTCCGGGGTTTCGGCACCACGTCATCGGGCGTGTGGGAGTCGAATGCGGGGATCGCATGGTCGAGGGTATAATTGCGCCGGAACGCAATTCCGTAATGAGACCATCGCGCCTCCCGCCCGAGCTCGACTATTCTGTTGCGCGAGCGCCGCAGGTAGTCGGCGAGAATGTTTCTTCTCTCCTCGGTCTCATATTCTTCATAGATGCCGGACGGCTCGAACTGCCCTGCGGCTTTGAAGGAGGTCGTCTGGCGAATGTCCAGGTCCTTGGCATAGACCGTGACACTCAAGCGCGGCCATCGGCGGCGCAACTCGCTTGCGACCGTTAACCCGATAACACCGCTCCCGATCACGGCAACAGAGATCCGCCTTTTTCGACCCATGTCCCGCATCAATGTGTGGACATGCTCCGCGACCACGCTTGCGCATCCGAAGCTCAAGGTGATCCCGGCGCCGCCGTGACCGTAATTGTGGATCAGGAATTTCGGTCCCGACCGGCCAGGAAGCGGCACTTGCTCGAGCTGGAGGCGCACACCACCCTCGCGGTGGGGGCGGACACCTATGACGTAAGGATCCCGATGCCGCAGCAGGGAAAAGTCGGGATCGGGAAGGATCTCGCCGCCGCGCAACGGAACGGCATCGGGATCGGCAGCTTGTGCAAGTGCTCGGCCAAGGATGGCGGGCGTGTTCAGCTGCGACACGATAACTGTTGCCGCTCGCAACACGGCGCGCCTCGACAGAGACATGCTGCCACTCTCCAAAACTTCGCTATTGCACTTGCGGCATCCCCGTGCTGGCATCGATCATGAACACTTTATCCGACGGAGCGGAAGATGAAAGCCATTAGCATTGTCACGACAGCGCTTACTGCATTGCTTGCGGCCGCGCCGGCGAGTGCGCAAGGGTCCAAGGTTGCGGTCGGTATTTCCGGATGGTCGGGTTTCGCGCCGCTCGTCTTTGCCAAGGAAAGTGGCATCTTTTCCAGCAACGGTGTCGACGTAACCCTCAAGAAGATACCGCAGGCGAGCCGGCATCTGGCCATCGCCTCCGGTGACATCCAGTGCGCGGCAACGACGGTCGAGACCTGGATCGTGTGGAACGCCAATGGCGTAGCCACCATTCAACTCTTCCAGATGGACAAGTCGTACGGCGCTGACGGAATGGTCGCACGTAACAGCATTGCTTCCATCAAGGATGTGAAGGGCAAGACGGTGGCTGCGTCGGCACCTGGGACCGCGCCCTATTTCACCTTGGCTTGGTTCCTCAAGAAGAACGCGCTCACGCTCAAGGACGTGACCGTGCTCACGTTGGAGCCAGCCGCGGCGGCGCAGGCGTTCATCGCCGGCCAGAACGATGCCGCCATGACCTATGAGCCTTATCTCTCGGCCGTGCGCGAGAAGCCGGAGGCCGGCAAGATCATCGCTACCACCCTCGATTATCCCATGGTCATGGACACGTTCGGCTGCACCCCGAAATTCATTGCGGAAAACGAGACCGCGGTGAAAGCGCTGGTCAAGAGCTATTTCGATGCCGTCGAAGGGATCAGGGCCGACGAGAAGAAAGCCTACGAGATCATGGGCGCGGACGTGAAGCAGACGGGCGAGCAGTTCGGCAACTCGGCAAAGTATCTGCGCTGGCAGGACCGTGCCGCCAACCGGACCTTTTTCACGGGCGAGTTCCCGGCCTTCAACAAGGAAGCAGCCGATCTGCTGCTGGAGATCGGGGTGATCAAGCAAATCCCCGATCTCGGAAAGATCGTGGATACCCGCTTCATTCAGTGAAGCCGCTCGCGCCCATCTCCAATACAGCCCGCATTGCGCTCGGCGTCCTGTTCTTCGTCCTGTTCTTCGCCGCCTGGGGCTACGCCACCCTTGGCGGCTATGTCTCGAAAACCTTTCTCGCAAGCCCGCTCACCATGGTCGAGGAGGGCTGGCTGCTCATCACCAGGCACGGCTTCCACGCTGACATCGGCGTCACCATCTGGCGCGTGGTAGGCGGCTTCGCGCTGGCGGCGCTGGTCGCGGTCCCTGTCGGCATTCTCATGGGTGCCTATAAGCCTATCGAGGCGTTCCTCGAGCCGTTCGTCTCATTCGCGCGCTACCTGCCGGCCTCCGCATTTATTCCGTTGTTGATCCTGTGGGCGGGACTTGGTGAATTGCAGAAGCTCCTGGTGATCTTCATCGGCTCGGTCTTCCAGATCGTGCTGATGGTCGGCGTGACCGTATCTGGCGTGCGGCGCGATCTCATCGAAGCGGCCTTGACGCTCGGCGCAAGGGGCCGCGGCATTCTCGTGCGCGTGCTGGTGCCCGCTTCCGCGCCGGACATCGCGGAGATTCTGCGGCTGGTGCTGGGGTGGGCCTGGACCTATGTCATCGTCGCCGAGCTGATCGGCTCGTCCTCCGGGATCGGCCACATGATCATTGACAGTCAGGCGCTGCTCGCGACGGGACAGATCATCTTCGGCATCATCGTGATCGGAATCATCGGGCTGATCTCCGACTTTGCCTTCAAGTGGACAAACCGTCGGCTGTTTCCTTGGAGCCTTGCGTGAGCGAGCTCATGATCGAGAACCTGTCGCGCATTTTCCCGGGACGAGGGCGGGGGGCGGCCACCCGCGCTCTGGAACCGACGAATCTTGCCATCGCGATCAACGACTTCGTCACCATCGTGGGCCCTTCCGGCTGCGGCAAATCCACACTGCTGCGGTTGATCGCCGGACTCGACCGGCCGACCACCGGTCGGATCCTGTTGAGCGGCACGCCGGTCGCCGCGCCCGGGCCCGACCGCGGCATGGTGTTCCAGTCCTACACCTTATTTCCCTGGCTTACCGTCGCCGACAACATCGCATTCGGGCTGCGCGAGAAAGGGGTGCCGGCGCAGCGACGCCGTCAAGTCGTGCGCGAGTGGATCGAGCGTATCGGCCTTGCCGGCTTCGCGGCGCATTATCCGAAAGAGCTTTCGGGGGGTATGCAGCAGCGCACGGCGATTGCCCGCGCGCTCGCCAACGAGCCTGCAATTCTCCTGCTCGACGAGCCGTTCGGGGCGCTCGACAACCAGACCCGCGCACTGATGCAGGAGCTGCTTCTCGGCATCTGGGAACGCGAGCGCAAAACCGTGTTGTTCGTTACCCATGACATCGAGGAAGCGATCTTCCTCGCATCACGCGTGGTGGTCATGACCGCGCGGCCGGGGCGCATCAAGGCGGACGTGCGCATCGAGCTGCCGCATCCGCGGCATTACACCATCAAGACGGGCCGTGAATTCTCCGCGCTCAAGGCACGACTGACGGAGGAGATTCGCAGCGAGGCCATTCTCGCCGCCGCGTCCCAGTGACTTCCTACGACAGGCTCGGCAGGTTGAGGCCGTGTGCGCGCGCACACGCGATTGCCTCCTCATAACCGGCATCGGCATGTCGCATGACGCCCGAGGCCGGATCATTCCACAAGACGCGCGCGATCCGCCGCGCCGCCTCCGGCGTGCCTTCGCACACGACCACCATCCCGGCATGCTGGGAAAAACCTATGCCCACGCCGCCCCCGTGATGGAACGACACCCAGGTGGCACCGGAGGCGCAATTGAGGAGAGCATTGAGCAGCGGCCAATCGGACACTGCATCGGAGCCGTC
Organism: Xanthobacteraceae bacterium; assembly: GCA_036513475.1. GTDB lineage: Bacteria > Pseudomonadota > Alphaproteobacteria > Rhizobiales > Xanthobacteraceae > VAZQ01. Next base: position 4,133 of record DATBYX010000063.1, read on the forward strand.
CTTCATTGCCTCAGTCTCGCGATTGGGGCTTGCGACCGAGCCGGAGTCGAGGTGATCGCGCCCGATCACGATCGGAGCC
>DATBYX010000064.1:0-10106 GCA_036513475.1 Xanthobacteraceae bacterium
GGGAAAGGCGCCCTCGAGCGCGATCTCGAACTGCTCCTGCCAGGAGGTCGGCAGCAGTTTGTTGTCGGACGAGATGTCGTGTACGAATGCGATGTCAAGCCGGCTAACTCCCATGCGTTGCAAGCTGTCCTCGATCGAACGTCGCACGCCGTCCGCCGTATAGTCGAACACAGCGTTGTTGGGAGATGGCGAGAACGGAAAATTCGACTCGGCGTCGTTGTGCGGAGACGCCTTGAGTAGCTTGCCCACCTTCGAGGACAAGACGTAGTCGTCGCGGTTCTTATTGTGGAGGAAGTTGCCGTAACGCCGTTCGCCAAGCCCAAGCCCGTACCACGGCGCCACGTCGTAATAGCGAACGCCGGCGTTCCAGGCGGCCTCGAGGGTCTGGTACGCATCCTCATCGCTGACCACTTCGAACTCGTTGCCGAAGGGCACGCCGCCAAGACCGAACTTGACCGGCGGCACGTAACGCCCGCCCTGGCCGCCTCCTTGGGACGTGTCGGCGGAGGCCGCCAAGATCCCGCCTGACAAGACGCCGCTGGCCGCCAATGCCGAGCTGGCCGCAGCGATGCTAACGAAATCCCGTCTGGACGATGTCGTCATGGTTCACTCTCCTATGTCGAGCTGAGCATTCACCCGCCCCAGGCCCTGGATTAGTTGAGCTCGATTGTCGAAAAAGCAAAGGCATGGTTGCCTGCCGATTGGCGATGAGCGCAAAACCGCGCCAGGCGAGGCAATATTGCCAAAGCATTTGCGTTCGAAAACGCTAACCTCGGGTCGAGGGGCATGCAGACTGCCTTTCGGCAAAGCCTCGAATGACGTGATCACGATCGGCCAAACTTGTGCGCGGACGCTTCTGAGCAAGAACGGCTCGATCGAACGCGGCAAGCTACGACAAGCGCAGCACCCAAGGACGTGATTGTCGTGACCGACATGGGAGAGGTGACGCGCGCGGTCTCCGTCAGCCTGTTGTTAGCGCTGGTTGTGTGGCCCTCGACGGGTTTGACGGCATCTTCGATGCTGGCGCCTTTGGGGTGCGGCCCGGCGCCGACGGCCCTTGAAAATCCGCCGGAGATGGCCCGGGTGGACGGCCGGATTCAGTCGATTGAGCTCGAGGTCCGTCAGGATGGCGAGCGCCTCTGCTTCGTCGATCGTAGCAACAGCGATCGGCCCGGCGTTGCGCCAACGATTCGGATACGGCCCGGTCAGACCCTCCGCGTTCACTTATTCAACCGCATCAATGACGCATCCGTTCTGCGAATGACAACGCCGCCCGGCCACGCAACCGACTTTGCGGGCGTTCCACACGTGCCCGGCGACTTCGATGTTCGGTCCGGCAGCTATCACGACCCGACCGGGAACACCAATCTGCACTTTCATGGGATGGAAGTTAAGCCGATGCCCTGCGGTCCGGGCATTGCACCGGGCGACGATGTGGTCACGACATATTTCGTGCCGAAGGGCGGGCCGGAGACGCACGGGGCCTGCCAGAACGCCTACGAGATCACGGTACCGGGTGATCAGCCTGCGGGACTCTACTGGTATCACACGCACTTTCACGGCGAGAGTGAAGCCCAGACCTTGCTTGGATTGTCCGGCGCAATTGTCGTCGAGAATGCCGACGACGATGCACAGCGGCGCCACGGGATTGCCGACAGAATCCTGATCGTGCGCGACCATCCCGTCCCAGAGCCTGAGCACATGGTCGCACCGAAAAAACGTGCAACGGTTGATCATCCTGGCAATGTCGATCGTTCGAAGCCGGCGATCGCAACGCCCGCCGTCACTGCAGCTTCCAAGCTCGCTGCCCGATTGCCCCAATGCGCGTTCGGCAAGTGCATCAACACGGCCGCGCAAGTTCAGTGCTCGGCACCCGCCGAACGGGAACAGCAGACCTTTCTGAGCGTCAACGGGATCGCGATCCGCGACGCCGGCAACCCGACCGGCAGCGTCCCCGACATCAGCGTTGTTGCCGGCCGAGAAGAGCTCTGGCGTCTCGTCAATGCCACGGCGGACACATACGTCCGCGTGCGCCTCGCTGACTTCGACGGGTCTGGCGCCGCTCGGAGCGTCCCGATTGAGGTTGTGGGTCTCGATGGCGTGCCGTTCGCCGACAAGCTCGGGCGACCGAAGGCGGAAATGAGCATAGACCCGATCATGGTGCCGCCGGGCGGGCGCGTCGAGTTTTATGTCAGGCTCGACGCCTCTGCCGCACAGCATCGCATTGTGTTGCGGACCGAGGAGGTAGAGACGGGTTGCTCCGGAGACCTGATGCCGGCGCGCGACTTGGTGGCGGTCAGGATCGATACGCCTCCTTCAGATGTCCCGAGCGGGCAAGGACCGGTTCCGCCACGGACGACGCTGCAGCGGATCGATCACATGCCATCCGCGGCCGCACCAGTACGCCGACGGATCTTTGCGTTCACCGAATATCAGCGGGTGAAAAACAGCAAAACAGATTTCTATATCACGGAAGTGTCCCGGCCGGATGTCGTCATAGAGCCATATCCGATGGACGGTGCGCCCTCCTCGGTTGTCGAGGTCGAGACCAACAGCGTCGAGGAATGGACCATTCTCAACTTCACTCATGAGGTCCACAACTTTCACATTCATCAGCTACATTTCCGCGTGCTGGAAAGCGACGACAAGCTCGTCGAGGGCCGGATGTTGGACACCATCAACGTGCCAGTGGCTCTGCCGGATGCGAATTGGTCGCCCGACGATCCGGTAACGCCCGGTAAGGTGCGCTTGCTCATGCGCTTCCACCAGAACATCTCTGGCGAGTTCGTCTTTCACTGCCACATCCTGAGTCATGAGGATAAAGGAATGATGGGACTCATTCGCGTGATTGACTCGGGCTGGAAGCGGTCGCCGAGTTCGGATCGCCGTCCCGAGCATCACCATTGATATTCAAACGAACGCCGTATCGATCCACGTAGAGACTCGAGACGAAACACTGCCATGTTCAGTTCGAGGGCATGACCTGCGACGCTTGCGCCGGCGAGCTTCTTGCCATTGGCGATCGCCGCCTTTAGTCCGCATGCTTCCGTCTAGATTTTTTCAAGAGGTTGTTGAGTGCAGCGGCAGCCGACATCTGCCATTCTTATCAAAAGCTTTGCTTGCGCACGTCTCCTGCGCCATTGACCGATTTATCGCGAGGGCCGCAATCATGGCAATGAAGAGGGGTCTATCTCGTTTTCTGGACGCAGGGCTGCGAGGCGTTGGACGCTGACACGCCCCGGGCCTGTGGAACCTTCCGAGACCCCCGAAATCTCAATGACTTAGCCCTGCCGACTAAAAAATCACCGCGCGTGTCGATCTCGCAATTGTTCGTTCGTCGTGACCATAGAGTGAGGGTTCACACCCGGTCGAAACCGTCCGGAAGCCCTGCTCCGAACCGAGACCATAAGGAGAAATGACGATGCGATTCATGATGATCTACAAGCCCGCCGACAGCACGGACATGGAAGCGGGGCGTTCCGCCGACCCAGGACGAAATCGCCAAGATGGGGAAGTTCATCGAGGAGATGGCGAAGTCCGGCGTGCTGCTCGCCACCGACGGGCTGCAGCCGAGCTCGAAGGGCGCGCGTGTCCGCCTCTCGGGCGGAAAGCTCACCGTCACCGACGGCCCCTTCACCGAGACCAAGGAGCTGATCGCCGGCTTCGCAATCGTCCAGGTCAAGTCGAAGGCGGAGGTGATCGAATTGGCCGGGCGTTTCCTCAAATTGGCGGGCGACGGTGAGAGCGAGATTCGCCTGATGCACGACACGCCGGCCTTCGTTCGCTGACGCCGATCGAACCCGAAACCACGAGGAGATACAACCATGCGATTCATGATGCTGATGATCCCCAAGGGGTACGAAAAGGCCGAGCCGGGCGTCATGCCGGACGCCAAGGCCGTTGCCGAAATGATGAAGTACAACGAGTCCCTGCAAAAGGCCGGCGTACTGCTCGCGCTCGATGGCCTTCACCCTCCCTCGATGGGTGCGCGCGTCTCGTTCAATGGAGGCAAGCCCAAGGTCACGGACGGGCCCTTCGCCGAGGCGAAGGAGGTGCTCGGCGGCTACTGGATGATCCAGGTAAAATCGAAGGCGGAGGCGATCGAATGGGCGTCGCGCTGCCCCGCCGGAGACAACGAAGTGATCGAGATTCGGCAGGTGCAGGAGTTCGCCGACTTCCCTGCCGATGTCCGGGAGGCCGCAGCCGGGTTCCCCGAGATGCAGGCGCAGTCCAGGCCGCCCAAAGGCTAGTGACGTCGTCGCGGCGAGCCTCAACTCTCAAATCCGAACCCGAAGGAGATACGACGATGCGAGTCATGGTGGTAATCAAGGCCAACGAGGACACAGAGACCGGCGCTATGCCTGATGAAGGGCTGCTGACCGAAATGGGGAAATTCAACGAAGAGCTGGTGAAGGCCGGCATGATGCTCGCGATGGAGGGGCTCCACCCGAGCTCGAGGGGCGCGCGTGTCAAGTTCTCCGGCGCCAAGCGCACCGTGATCGACGGGCCGTTCAGCGAGGCGAAGGAGCTGATCGCCGGCTACTGGCTGTGGCAGGTAACGTCGATGGACGAGGCGATCGAATGGGTCAAGCGCTGCCCCAATCCCACTGGTGCGGAGTCGGAGATCGAGATCCGCCAGTTGTTCGAGACGGAGGACTTCGGCGTCGAGTTCACGCCTGAGCTCAGGGAGCAGGAGAAGCGTCTGCTCGCGCAGGTGGCCGCGAAGTCTTAGTCGCGTCTCGGCTTGCACTCGAGGATAAAGATGCTCTAAACGGCAGCCGTGACGGCTGCCGATGCCCATCGCTCGATCGACGCGATCTGGAGGATAGAGCAGGCGAAGATCATCGCCGGTCTTGCACGGATGGTGCGCGACGTCGGTCTTGCTGAGGAGCTTGCGCAGGACGCGCTCGTCGCCGCACTCGAGCGGTGGCCGGCAACCGGCATCCCGGACAACCCGGGCGCCTGGCTCATGGCCACCGCAAAGCACCGCGCGATCGACCGGCTGCGCCGAGCGAAGCTGATCGAGCGCAAGCACGCAGAGCTCGGTCGCGAGATCGACACCCGGCAGGAGACGACTGCCGAGGATCTCGCCGCCGCGCTCGACGACGACATCGGCGACGACCTCCTGCGTCTCGTATTCACCGCCTGCCACCCGGTGCTCTCCACCGAGGCGCGCGTTGCGCTCATCCTGCGCCTGCTCTGCGGCCTGACCACCGAGGAGATCGCGCGGGCGTTCCTGGTGTCGGAGCCGACCGTCGCCCAGCGCATTGTCCGCGCCAAGCGGACGCTCGCCGATGCGCGCGTTCCCTTCGAGGTTCCGCGCGAGGCCGAACGCGCCGCCCGGCTGTCGTCGGTGCTCGGGGTCCTCTATCTCGTTTTCAACGAAGGCTACACGGCCACCGCCGGCGACGATTGGATGCGGCCGCAGCTCTGCGAGGAGGCGCTCCGTCTCGGACGTATCCTGGCGGAGCTCGCGGTGCACGAGCCGGAGGTCCACGGCCTCGTCGCGCTGATGGAGATCCAGGCGTCGCGCGCCCGGGCGCGCGTCGGCCGCTCGGGCGAGCCTATCCTGTTGCTCGAGCAAGACCGCGCACGGTGGGATCAGCTCCTCATCCGTCGGGGTCTTGCCGCGCTCGAGCGTGCCCAACAACTTGGCGGCGAACTCGGCCGCGCGCGCGGCCCCTACACGTTACAGGCCGCAATCGCCGCCTGCCACGCACGCGCGCGCACCGGAGCGGAGACGGACTGGGCGCGCATCGCCGCGCTCTACGAGACGCTCGTTGAGCTCACGCCATCACCGGTCGTGGAGCTCAATCGTGCGGTCGCGGTCGCCATGGCGTTCGGTCCGGCCGCGGGACTCGCGCTCGTCGACGCGCTGATCCCGGAGCCGTCGCTCGAGGGCTACCACCTGTTGCCGGCCGTGCGTGGCGATCTCCTCGCCAAGCTCGACCGCTTCGACGAGGCACGTGCTGAGTGCGAGCGCGCGGCTTCGCTAACGCGCAACGCGCGCGAGCGCGAGCTCCTGCTCCAGCGCGCCGCCGCCTGCGCGCGCGGGCCGGCGCCGCCGTGATGAAAGCGCCAAGTCGTCGGATTGGGCGCGCTATCGGGTCGAGATCTTGGCGGCCTTCACGAGTGCCACGTTAACTCGACGTCGCCTTCGTCACTCGGGCCGTCGTGTCGCCTCCGCGAACGGCCGCAATTATTTCCAGCCGGACTCGCGGTCGCACGCACGACGCTCCGCCGTTGATGCGGGGGAAAAGCCACTGCACATACGATGTCTCCCCTGTGCCCTGTGGCCCGCAACGCCAAGGTTGGGCGTCTTCGTTCGCCGGCAGAGGCTACTACGGATCGCACCGTGGGATGGAAATCATGCGCCTGTTATTTCGGGCGCACTCGGCTGTTGAACCGGCAGATCGCCCGGCTTCTCGCTCTTTAGAGTGCCAGCGAAGTCGCGCTCGGCGCGTATCGGTAATCGCAGCTGGGCATGCAATCCGGACGGCCGCGCATCAAGGAGCAGCAATTCTCCCCCGTGGGCCTCGGCCGCCGCTTTCACGATCGCCAAGCCAAGTCCAAACCCTCCTGTACTCTCATTCAAGCTTCGAGCCGAGTCGCCGCGCGCGAAGGGCTCGAGCATGGCCTTTTTGCGTTCGTCTGGAATACCCGGCCCTTCATCGAGCACATCGATTGCGATCTCGCTTTCCGAGAGCGCCTGCAGGCGAACTTTCGCGTAGTTCTCGCCGTGCTTCAAAGCATTATCCACCAGATTCGTAACAGCTCGTTGGAGCTCGTCAGTGTTACCACGGGCCAATAGGCGGCTAGGCCCCTCGTACACTACCGCTCCGCCGAGATCGGAGAAATCGTTGCAGATCGTCTGCATCAAAGTTGCGATGTCGATGAGGTCGCGGCGATGGCAGGAAGCGCCATCGCGCAGATAAGAAAGCGCAGCGTGCACCATTCTGTCCATCTGGTCCAGATCGGCGACCATCTGGCGCCGCGTGTCGTCTTGATCGATGAACTCTGCGCGTAGACGCATGCGTGTAATGGGCGTACGCAGATCGTGGCTCACCGCCGCCAACATACGCGTGCGATTCTCGATCATGCTCCGAATGCGCGCCTGCATTCGATTCAAAGCGCGAGAGGCGGTTCTGACTTCATCCGGTCCGCTATCCTCGGGAAGCGGCAAAGGGTCTCGATCCAACGAGAACTCCCCGGCCGCGCTGGCAAATCGAGCGAGCGGAGCGGTGAGGGCCCGGGCTCCCCACCATAGAAGGACCGTCAACATCGTCGCTATGAGACCGACTGTAGCAGAGAACAGCACGAGGGGTGGGGGGCCGCCCATCGTAAACTTCTCGCTCGGCATCGCCGCGACAACGGCACTTCCGTCGTGAAGGATACGGCAAGCCTCCGGGGGCGGGGCTCCACGATCTGGGCCCGGAAGGTCGAGTAAGGCGATACCAGAAATGGTTTCAGCTCCGGTCCAAGACGGCGAGTGAGGTCGTGTAATAGTATGTCGCCTTGCCCAGGTTGATCTTTATGACCCAACTCACCGGTTTCGTCGGCAGGGAGCAAAGCAAATGCGAAGCTCGGGGATGCGTCGTTCGCAGCCTGCAACACATGGGAACGGGATAGAGGCGTTGCGCGGTCGATCATCTGCACGACCGCGGTGAGCCGCTCCGCAATTGCAGCAGCAGGATTCGGCGGCCGCTCGTGGAAAAGCCGATAAAATGCTACGAAGGGGGGCTGGAAAACCACCACGCCGCAAACCACAAGCGCTACGATTTGTCCGGCAATGCCACGGGGCACCAAGGAAATGAAACATCGCATTACCTGCGCTCCACTCGAGGAGTGAAGAGATAGCCGCCCGCGCGAACGGTCTTGATGATTTCCGGGTCTTTCGGATCAGCTTCGATTTTGTGGCGCAGACGGCTGACCAGCACGTCGATGGAACGTTCGTAGGGCCCCCCGAAGCGGCCTTGCGTCAGATCGAGAAGCTGGTCGCGCGAAAGAACGCGCCCAGGACGTTCGCAGAATGCGTGCAACAAGTCGAACTCCGCACCGGTGACTGTAACCTTCGCCCCTTGTGGACTCAAAAGCTCGCGTACGGTCACGTTGAGCTGCCATCCTGCGAAGGAAAAGGCCTGGACTCTTACATCGCCAGTCGATTCTACTTCCAGCGTCCGGCGCCGCAACACCGACTTGATCCGTGCAAGTAATTCGCGCGGGTTGAACGGCTTGGGCAGATAATCATCTGCACCCATTTCGAGTCCGATAATGCGATCGATCTCCTCTCCCTTGGCTGTCAGCATGACGATCGGTATCGGGGAGCCTTGAGCCCGTAAACGTCTGCAGATGCTCAGTCCATCCTCTCCAGGCAGGTTGAGATCGAGCACCAAGAGGTCTATCCGGCTGGCAGACAGCGCGCAGTGCATCTCGCGTGCGTCCTTTGCAGTGGTGACCCGATACTCATTGGTACGAAGATATTTCGCCACGAGCATGCCGATCTGATGATCGTCCTCGACCACCAGGATATGCGGCGTCGAGGCAGTCATATCGTCTTCAAAGCTAAGTCCATAGAAAATGCCCTAGGTCGCGCCAAAGGCCCCCCGAGGAAGGACCGGACGCGATGCCTCCGGTCCTTTTCTCGCGTTTCGATGCGGGGGGCAATGCCTCAGAACCGCGAGAAGGTCCACTTAGACCGCCACAAGACGCTCACTGGCCCGCTTCGGCTCCTGAACGGCGTTAGCCCTGGCGCTAACTGTCCCTTCGACGGGCGGCATCAGAGCATCCTTGGTTTTCCCATGTGTTTCAAAGAACGACTGTTGTGTTGCTGAGTGTATCCAAATCATGGAATTGCCAACAGTCTTATCGCGTGTTCATCTGACTACCGGGCACAAGCTGCGCCGCCGCGATGGAGTAGGTATACCGGATTTTGATGAAATCGAATTGCGTTCGCGTCGTAGGATGGGCAAAGGCGCGCACCGCAGACAGATTTACCTAGTCCGCGCAAGCTTGACTGCGCCGCACGGCGCCCCTGCGGTCGGGCGGGGCTGGTTAGACACGGCGCGCGAGATTACAAATCGATGAGGCATGGGTCAGGCTCGCCTTTCCCCACCCTCCGGCTCTATTCGAGCGGAACCGGCGCGAAGAAACGAGCCGCCTGCAGCAGTACATGTTGCTGTGCCTCGGCTGCACAGATGCTTGTGTCACAATACTGCTTTTACGTGCCGCTCAGCAATCTCTAGAAACAAAATTCCGCAACGGAGCAACACTCCCGACACATCAGGCCCCACGTCTGCCCCGATGCGAGTTTAACTCGCGAGCCTGAAGGTTCGAGAACAATTCAACGAACAGAGATCATCGAGGATGCTGCGTTTTTACGGTATCGCTAACCGTCTTGTTGGAAGTGCCAACGTTGGAGACGCGCCCTAGATAAGGAAACGAAAATGACAGGCGATTTCCTGAGTGTTAGGGACTTGATCCAAAAAGTAGAACTTCCTGATGAGGACAAATATTTCATCAAGAGTTCCCTCTGGCGCGAGGGCGCAACTCCGAAGATTACCTCCCCCCTCCAATATGCGCGCTACCGCAGGATCGCCGCCGAACTTAAAAGCAAATATGGTGCGGAGGTACGAAGCTCCGTGCTCTTTGTCCGCTCACCTGACGGCGTGTTCCTGACTTCTCTCGAAGCGCGCATTGCGGAATGGGAAAGCAGGGCAAGTTCCACTTTGGAAAGCAGCCAGGGATGATGGTGCCCATTGTACGCGCAAACACGAGTTGGCGTCGAGGTCATATTCGAGCATCCCGCGATAGCCGATATGCGACATGCGCGAAGGTCGACAGCAGCTATTTCTTCTCCGCGATCTCCCGGATCAACGGCCTCCACTGCGCAATTTCCTGCCCGATCTGCGCGCGGAACTGCTCGAGCGTGGTCTTGGCCGTATCGGCGCCAGTGTTGCGCATGGTCTCCTTCACCTCCGGATCGTCGGCCAGCTTGATCAGGAGCTCCGAGAGCTTGCGGATGATGGGCTCCGGAGTCTTCGACGGAGCCATGACGGCGTTCCACGACTCCACAACGAAATTGGGAAGAACTATCTCATGAACCGTCG
>DATBYX010000065.1:0-14162 GCA_036513475.1 Xanthobacteraceae bacterium
GGTATCGGCGACCCGGCGGAGCTGAAGGCGCATGGTATTGCAGTGACCGCTGCGCTCAAAGGCGTCGGCCAGAACCTGCAGGATCACGTCTCGGCCGGCGTTGATTGCTTGCGCAAAGACCAAGGCCCACTCCATCGAGCGATGCGGATCGACCGGATCATGCCAGAGCTGGCGCGGGCACATTTCTTCGGCACGGGCCTTGCGGCCAGCGTGCCCAACAATGTCATGGCCTTCGTGAAGAGCGATGCGTCCTCCAACATTCCGGATGTTCAACTGCTCTTCCGCGTAGCACCCATGAACGCCGGCCCTTATCTCGCGCCGTTCCGACAAGCCTATCCCGACGGATTCGGCTGTCGCCCTACCCCGCTGCGCCCGGAAACCCGCGGCGCGGTCAGGCTGGCGTCAACGGATCCTTCTCAGTCGCCCCGCATCCAAATAGATTTTCTCGCGACGGATCGTGACCTGCGCATGGTGCGCACCGGCATCCGCATGGCTCGCGAGATCTTCAACCAACCCGCCGTACGCGCCTGCACGGCCGCGGAGATAGCGCCCGGTCCGGACAAGACCTCCGACGCTGATCTCGATGCTTACGCCCGCGCTACCGCAACAACCGTCTATCACCCGCTCGGTACCTGCAAGATGGGCGTCGGCACCGACGAGACCGCCGTTGTCGATCCTCAGCTGCGGGTGCGCGGTGTCGATCGCCTGCGCGTCGTCGATGCTTCCGTGATGCCCGATCTTGTCGGCGGCAATATCAATGCCCCGGTGATCATGATCGCGGAGAAGGCTGCCGACCTCATCCTGGGGAAAGCTCCGCTTGCGCCTGTCACTGCCGCCTAAGAGATTCAAGGGAGGAACCGCACATGGAGATCATCGATCTAAGCCGGGAGCTCTATCACCGCACCCCTACCTATCCGGGACAGCCGCCCATCATTCATGGCGTCTGGAAGACCCACGAGGAGGCGTTTGCCGAATCGGGTAACGTTCAGGGCAACAGCGTGATGTTCATCTCCATGCCCGACCATGGCGGCACGCACATCGATGCTCCCCGCCACTTCGGAAAGAGCGGGACACCGATCAACGAGTATCCACTCGAATATTGCTATGTGAAAGGCATCTGCCTCGATCTCCGGCACATTCCAGCCAAGGCTGAGATTGTGGCGTCCGACCTCGAAGCAGCCGTGAAAAAGGCGGGCGTACCGATTCCGAAAAAAGGAACGGTCCTGTTGTGCACGGGGCACCATGAACGCACCTTCCCCACGCCGGCCTATGCGACCGACAATCCCGGGGTGAACGTGGAAGCGACGGAGTGGCTGGCGAAGCAGGGCATTGTGCATTTCGGTATCGACTCCATGCGTCCGGGCCCGATGGGCGTGGTGAACTCGCTCGTTCACAAGGCTTGTCTCGAGCTCGACATCACGCACATGGAGAGCCTGTGCAATCTGGAGGCACTGATCGGGCGGGGCGAATTCCGTTTCATTGGCCTCCCGCTCAAGTGGCGCGGAGGAACCGGCTCGCCGATCCGTGCAGTCGCCGTGTTCGACGAATAGGACGGTGCGAGGAAAGGGCGCGGTGCAACCATGCCGAAAGCCAATCTGGGCGACGTCGAGATCTTTTACGAAACGCATGGAGTTGGCGCGCCGGTTCTCCTGGTTCCGGGCCTCGGTGGGGTCGGCGCCTACTGGAATCCGAATGTCGAAGCCTTCTCGGAGAAGCATCAGGTCATAACCCACGACCATCGCGGCACCGGCCAAAGCAGCCGATCCCGCATTCGCTATTCCGTCGACCGGATGTCGGATGACCTGCTGCGATTGATGGATCATCTCGGCATCGAACGGGCGCATCTCGTGGGCCACTCCACCGGCGGCGCTATCGGTCAGACTATCGCTGTGACTCATCCGGAACGGCTGATCAGCCTCGTCATCTATGCCAGCTGGACGAAGGCCGACCCGTTTTTCCGGCGCGTTTTCGAAGCGCGCCGCGCGCTCCTGACCGCGGCGGGAGCGGCTGCCTATGTGCGCGCCACGGCGGTTTTCCTCTATCCGGATTGGTGGATCAACGAGAACATCAGCCTGTTGGAGGAGCGTGAGAAGGCGGGGATGTCGGTGTTTCCCGAGCCCGACATCGTCGCGGGCCGTATCGACGCCATCGTGGGCTTCGATCGCACGACCGAGCTTGGGACGATCAAGACGCCTACGCTCATTACCTGTGCCAAGGATGATTTTCTGACGCCGCCGTATTTCACGCGCGAGCTGGCCCGGCTGATTCCCGGTGCCGAGCTCCTGCTGATGGAACGGGGCGGTCACTGTGCCTCGGAAACAAATCTCCGAGAATTCAATCACGCTGTTCTGACTTTCATCGCGCGCCACTCATAACGCGCTGCGTTCCAATGCTCGGGCAACTCATTGCTTCGGGGCTCGCGCTCGGGAGCATCTATGCCTTGCTGGCGCTTTCACTCGTCCTCATCAACAAGTCCACGGACGTCGTCAATTTCGCGCAAGGCGAGATGGCGATGTTTGGCACCTTCATCTGCTTCGCGTTGCTGACGAAGGCAGGGATGCCGCTGATTGCTGTTCTTGTGCTCGCTGCTCCGATTGGGGCGCTGCTCGGTCTCGCCACTGAGCGCATTGCGATCCGGCCGCTTCAGGGTGCGCCGCAGGTCAATGCACTGATTGCCACCATCGGTCTCTGGATGATCTTTCATCATTCGGCCGGGTGGATCTGGGGTTACGATCCAGTTCGTTTTCCATCCCTTTTCCCCTCCGATCCGCTGAATGTGCTCGGCGCGCGCGTCGCACAAAACAGCCTGGGCATCATCGGGGTCTCCGTGCTAGTGATGATTCTGCTTTACCTGTTTTTTGCATACACCCGAACGGGAATTGCGATGCGCGCCGCCAGCATGAACCGGCGCGCTGCGCAGCTCATGGGAGTTGAAGTTCAGAAAGTGGGGCTGCTTGCCTGGGCGCTGGCGACGGCCATCAGTGTGGTGTCCGGTTTCCTGATCGCTCCGTTGACATTCCTGGATTTCGAAATGATGTTTGCTGTCCTGCTGAAAGCCTTTGCCGGCGCGATCCTCGGCGGCTTCAACAGCCTTCCCGGAGCGGTCGCAGGCTGTCTGCTGGTCGGCGTGCTTGAAAGCCTGTTCGCCGCTTATGTTTCGACGGCATTCAAAGATACGTTCGCGTTTTGCATCATCATCGCGGTTCTCATGCTGCGGCCGCAAGGCCTGTTCACGCGCCGGCTTGAAGCAAAAGTATGAGCCTGAATCTCCGCACGCTCTGCGGGGCGGTTGTCCTTCTCTTTCTGGCCGCAATCCCGTTCGGGTTGGGCAACTACGGCCACTATCTCCTCGCGACCATCATGATCTATGCCCTAGTCGCGCTCAGCTTCAATGTTTTACTCGGCATTGGGGGGCAGATATCCATAGGGCACGCGGCGTTCTGGGCGATCGGCGCCTATGCCTGCGCTCTGAGCGTCATCAAGCTCGGACTGCCATTCCTGCTCGGCGTGGTCTTCGCTGGAATCATGGCTGCTCTCTTCGGGGCCCTCGTCGCCCTGCCAGCCTTGCGTGTGCAGGGGCACTACCTCGCCATTGCGACGCTCGGCTTTGCTCTCATCGTGCAGCAGGTGCTGTTCGAGTGGGAAACCCTCACAGGCGGCAGGCAGGGCCTGTTCGTGCCGCGGCCTTGGTTGTTCGGCGTCGAGCTCGCAAGCGATTTCAGCTATTATTATCTGCTGCTCGGGATTTTTTTGCTCATTGCCTGGATCACGGGCAACTTCGCCCGCTCGTTTACCGGGCGCTCGCTCGCGGCACTGAGAATGAGCACGGTGGCCGCCGAATGTTGCGGGATTGCCCGCCCTAGACACATCATCATCGCGTTCGCAATGAGCGCATTCTGCACGGGCATCTCAGGCGCACTCTATGGCCATCTGCTCGGTCACCTGAGCACGGAAACGTTCTCGCTCGCCGTATCGCTCTCTTTTTTGAGCATGGCGGTGATCGGCGGCTTGCATTCGCGGGCAGGCGCCCTCCTCGGCGGAGCCTATCTTGCGCTAGCTCCGGAGGTGCTGCGCGAGTTCAAGGACGCGCAGATGGTAATCTACGGCGTCACGCTCGTTCTGTGCGTGCAATTCCTGCCGCGAGGACTGAGCAGCCTGCTCGAGCCGGTGCAGCGGGCATTCAACTCCCTCCGTCGTCGCTGGGCTTATCCCGGCCATCCACGCTTTTCTCCCGGCACACAAGACGTGGACGCGCGAGACAATCCCCGGATCAAGTCCAGGGACGCACATGACGGTGCTTAAAGCGGGAGCTCCCGATGGCTCTCCTCGAAATTAGCAGGCTTTCGCTCGCATTCTCCGGGCTGCGCGCACTTTCCGATATCTCGTTCGATATTGCCGAACGCGAGATCGTCGGGCTCATCGGGCCGAATGGCGCCGGCAAATCGACCCTGATCAATTGCATTTCCGGACTTTATCGACCCGATGCCGGCCAAATTTATTTCGCCGCCCGGGATCTCTCCCGTTGCACTCCGCACGCGATCGCCGCGATGGGCGTGCGCCGGACCTTTCAAAACCTGCAACTGTTTCAGGAGGCCACGGTTCGCGAAAATGTCACGCTCGGCTTGGCCTATCGCTATCAATCGAACGTGTGGAGCGAGCTGTTTGACGTGCCCTCAGCACGAAGAAAACGCACGGCGGCAAGCGACGAAGCAACCAGGATCCTTGCGGATTGCGGGCTGAGTGACGTGTCCGAGGCCATTGCGGCGAAGTTGCCCTACGGGACGCAGAAATCGGTCGAGCTTGCACGCGCGCTCGCCGGATATCCACAGCTTCTTCTTCTCGACGAGCCCACGGCCGGGATGAACCCGCAGGAAAGCCGGCGTGTTGCCGAGACGGTGCGCGGATTGCGCGATCGCGAGGGGATCAGCGTGCTTCTCATCGAGCACGATATGCGGGTGATCATGAGCCTGTGCGATCGTATAATTGTGCTCGACCATGGAGAGAAAATCGCGGAAGGCTCGCCCGCCGAGGTCAAACGCGCACCGGCGGTGATGCGGGCCTATCTGGGCGACGAGCGGGATCATGCTTGAAGTCTCGGACCTGTCCGCAAGCTACGGGCCGGTGACCGCGCTCGCGAACGTAACGATATCGGTCGAAAGCGGTGAGATTGTCTCGCTCCTGGGTTCGAATGGCGCGGGTAAATCCACGCTGCTCGGCTGCATGACCAAGAGCGTATCCTGCCGGATGTCCGGATCGATCTCATACACCGGCACGAACATTCTGGGCCTGCGGACCGACGCGATCATTGCGCACGGCCTCGTGCTCGTTCCCGAAGGACGCCAGCTTTTCGCCGAGCTTACCGTTGAGGAGAACTTGCGCATGGGCGCGTACGGGTGCGAGCGCGGGCGGAACTGGCGCTCGGATGTGGAGCGCGCCTACGCATTGTTTCCTCCATTGCGCGAACGCCGCCGCCAGACTGCGGCAACGCTCTCGGGCGGAGAGCAACAGATGGTTGCGATCGGACGCGCGCTCATGGCGCGGCCGCGCCTGCTGCTGCTGGACGAGCCCTCGTTGGGTTTGGCACCCTTGCTGGTCAGGCAGATTTTCGATCTGATCCAGCAAATCAACGGGCAAGGCGTCGCCGTGCTGCTGGTCGAGCAGAATGCGCGCCAGGCGCTGCGCATCGCCCACCGGGCTTACGTGCTGGAGAAAGGGCGAGTGACGCTGACCGGGCGGGCGAAAGAGCTTATGAGTGATCCCCAGGTGGTGGACGCTTATTTGGGTGAAGCGTGATTGAGGAGAGAGGAGCACGTGATGGAGTACATTTCGAGGGCGCTGTCGTGTTGCTTGCTCGCGGGCATTGCCGCGGCGCTCTTGCCCGCGCGCGCCTGGGCAGCCGATCCGGGCGTCACGAGCGACAAGCTCATTCTCGGTTCCTTTCTGCCGCTGCAGAGCGGGCTTGCGGCCGGGGCGAGCCAAATGAAGGAAGGCACTGACGCCTATTTCAAGTACATCAACGATCAAGGCGGCGTGCATGGGCGCAAGATCGAATGGATCGTGGACAATGATTCCTACAATCCGCAGCAGACCGCCGCAGTGGTAAAGAAGCTAGTTGACCGTGACGGCGTGTTTGCGCTGGTTTCCACCCTGGGTACCGTGACGAACCTTGCTGTCCTGCCGTTCCTGGCCCAGCGAGGCGTACCCGTCATCAATCCGGCCGGCGGGCATTTGCTTCTGAACAAGCCCAAGGACAAGAATGTTTTCGGCATTCTGCCCTTGAGCTCCGAAATCGGGGAATCGATGACGCAGTTCGCGCTGACCAAACTGAAGGCCAAGCAAGTCGCCATCTTTTTTCAGAATGATCAGTTCGGCAAGGACCAGCGAGATGGCGCGGTCGAGTACCTGAAGAGCCGTGGTCTTCAGCCCGTCAGCGAAGCAAGTTACGTTCCGAGCGATGTCGATGTGAGCGCGCAAGCGGTGGCGCTGCGGCAGGGGAATCCGGATGCGGTCATACTCGGCGTCATTCCCAAACACGGCGCGCTGTTCATGAAGGAGATGCAGAGGCTCGGGTGGAAGTCGAATGTCATAGGTCACAACACCATGGCCGATCCGGTGGTCCTTGATCTTGCCGGAGCGGACGTGCTGGAAGGCGTCAATGTGAATCTCATGACGGCGGTGGACACGATGGACAAGCCCGCCGTCAAGAAAGCCAATGAAATCCTCGCCAAATACTATCCGAACACCAAGCCGGGGTACTATCCGTACCTCGGCATGGCGGGAGCAATGATCGTCGTGGAGGCAGCCAATCGCGCCGGCACGGATTTGACCCGCGCTGGCCTTATCAGCGCGTTGGAATCGCTCGGCCGGTTCGAGACCGGGCTCGTACCGCCGCTGGACTGGAGCACAACGTATCATGGCGGACCACACACGTTCGGCTACGCCGTCTGGAAGGGCGGAAAACTCGCCGTGATTGAGGGTTGGTAATCACCAGAGCTGAGAGAAGACGAGCCCGCGCTCGATCCCTGCAGAGGAGCTTCATCCATGCCGTATCAAGTCATTGTGCCCAAAGGTTCCGCGCCCCCGCTCGCGCCATACTCACCCGGCGCCAAGGCGGGCAATATCGTTTATGTCTCGGGTACTCTGGCGCTCGACGGCAACGCCAATCTAATAGGCAAAGGCGACCCGAAGGCGCAGACCCGCCACATCCTGGAATCGATCAAGGCGGTCCTGGAGGCGGCGGGAGGCTCGCTGAGAGACGTGACCTTCAATCACATCTTCCTCTCGGACATGAGCAACTATGGCGCCATGAACGAGGTGTACCGGGAATATTTTCCGGCGAACCCGCCGGCCCGGTATTGCATCCGCGCCGATCTGGTGAAGCCGGAGTTTTTGGTCGAGATCGCCTCGATTGCGCATGTCGAGCGCTGACAAAAAACGCCTAGGGGAGAGATAATGGCCGGCCAACCTGAAGTTCAGGTCTCGCGTCTGTTGAACGAACGTGGACTGAGCTCATTCCAGATCAAGCTGCTCATCTGGTCGTTCTTCATCGTTTTGATCGACGGCTACGATATCGGGGCGATCGCGTTCGCAGCGCCCAGCCTGATCCACGCGTGGAACCTCAAGCCGGGCGAGCTCGGCCCGGTATTCAGTGCGAGCCTTGTCGGAATTCTGTTCGGTTCGGCGCTGTTCGGATGGGTGGGTGACCGTTACGGCCGCAAGGCGGCACTGGTCGGATCGAATCTGCTGTTTGGTATTTTCACCTTTGCGGCCGCGTATGCGACGAATCTCCATGAGATGTTTTGGCTGCGCCTGCTGGCGGGTCTCGGGATCGGCGGCGTGATCCCCAACGTGGTCGCGATCAATGCCGAGTCGGCACCCCGGCATCTGCGTGCGACGCTTGCGATCATCGCGGTCGGGTTCGTGCCTATTGGCGGCGCGATCCCGGGTTTTGTCACGGCGACTTTAGTACCGACCTATGGCTGGCCGATCCTGTTCAAGCTCGGGGGTATCGTCCCGGTCGTCATCGGCATCGCCGGACTGTTCGGCTTACCGGAATCCATCAAATACATGGCCCTGCACGAGAGCCAGCGCTCTAAAATGGAAAATCTCATTGCGGCAATCCGTCCCGATTTCACGGTGCCCGCCGACGCACGGTTTGTGATCGAGGATGAAAAACAGTTTCCCGGCTTCAACCCCGTCTATTTGTTTCGCGATGGTCTTGCTATCATCACGCCGCTCCTGTGGCTGCTCTTTGCACTCAATCTGATGGGCTATTTCTTTCTGCTGAGCTGGACCCCCACCCTGCTCACCGCAGCGAAATTGCCGCCTACGATGGCCGCGCTTGCCGGTGCCGTGCTGCAGGTCGGCGGAACCGTCGGCGCACTGGCGCTCTGCTGGTGGCTGCAGCGGCACCGCTTTCTCGGCATCACCCTGATGTTCGTGCTTGCAGTGCCGGTGGTGGGCTCGATCGGATTTGCAGGATTGACCTCACCAGCCGTGCTCCTGACCGCAACGTTCTTTGCGGGGTTTCTGGTGCTTGGCATTCAGTCCGGCATCAACGTTGTCGGTGCGATGATCTATCCTACCTCGTTGCGCGCCAATGGGTCGGGCTGGCAGCTGGGAATGGGAAGGATCGGCTCGATCGTCGGGCCGCTGGTCGGTGCCATATTTGTCGGAATGCCGGTGCAGAAGCTCTACATGTGGTCAGCTCTGCCGTTCGCCGTCGGAGCCGTCGTCTGCTTCACTGTGCACCAGCGCAACACGGCGCGCCTCGCGGCGCACCCGGAGCTGCGTGACGCCCAGTAGAGTTAGGGGGCGTCATGAACCGGCGCGAGTTGATCACGCCTGATGGGCGGCTTTGCGGATCCGTCCCGGCCAGCCCAGCGCCACTACCGGAGCCAGGGAGGACCTGATGGATCTGGGAATCGCCGGTCGCAAGGCCATTGTATGCGCGTCCAGCCGCGGGTTGGGCCGTGCCTGCGCTTTGGCGCTTGCGCATGCCAAGTGCGAGGTCGTGATCAATGGGCGTGAGACCAAGTCGCTGCAAGCTACCGCTGCCGAACTGCGCAGGGCGACGGGCAGCAAGATCATCGAGGTGCAGGCCGATCTCGCAACCGCGGACGGTCAAGCCGCCTTGCTCCGGGCGTGCCCTGACCCAGACATTCTCGTCAACAACAACGCGGGACCGCCATTTCGAGACTTTCGCCAGCTCACCCGTGCGCAGATGGTTGATGGCGTCATTGCCAATATGGTGGTCGCGATCGAGCTCATTCAAAAAGTGATCGATTCCATGGCTGCCAGGAAGTTCGGCAGGATCGTCAATATCACCTCGGGCTCGGTGAAGATGCCGCTTGTGGGGCTCGACCTCTCCTCCGGAGCCCGCGCCGGGCTCACCGCATTTCTCGCCGGCGTGGCGCGCTCCGTCGCCGCATCCAATGTCACCATCAACTTCCTGCTGCCGGGGACCTTCGACACGGAACGCCTGCGGTCCAACATTACGTCAAATGCCAAGAACAAAGGCATCTCGTTCGACGAGGCGAAGGCCGAGCGCATTGCAAGCGTCCCGGCCAGGCGCTTCGGCCAACCGGACGAATTCGGCACCGCCTGTGCCTTCCTCTGCTCGGCCCAAGCGGGCTACATCACCGGGCAGAACCTCTTGATCGATGGGGGGGCATTCCCCGGCGCGCTCTAAAGACGGAGCCCCGCAAACGAACAAGGCCGGCTTACGCCGGCCCCGTCGCACCCCCCTGAAATTCGTCAGCCAGGCAAGACCAGAGGAACAGACTTGCCGTCGTGTCGCCCCCTGAACCCGTGTCGCTTGCAGCTCGGCGCACGAGTCAAGTGCATGAATGCATCCTGTCGCTCATCCCGTCGGATTGCAAACATTAATGCTTTATAACCGAACGTATCTTTGCGGTCGTTGCGCGCGGGCAACACCTATCGAAATGGGAAGTGGCCTCAAGGACACAGAGACCCTCCGCTGTCGATCCTGGAAGCGGGCTGCTCAGCATCTGGGGAAGATCTGACGGGTTTTTTGCTTCCGAGCGCCAAGTGCGCTTAGAGTGGCTGCCGCGCCCGGGGCCTTTATCCACCCGTGGCAAGGTCCTACACATTTCCTAGCAAACCCAGAAAGACCGTTCCGATGAAGCTCGTTCGATTCGGCCCGCGTGGCCGCGAGAAACCCGGCATTCTCGATCCCAAGGGGCGTATCCGCGATTTATCCGCCCTTATCCCGGACCTGGCCGGCGAGGCCCTGTCGCCCAAGAGCCTGGCCAAGATCCGCAAGCACCCGATCGAGAAGCTGCCCCTGGTTCCCGGCAATCCGCGATTGGGCCCCTGCGTCGGCCATGTCGGCAACCTGGTCGCCATCGGACTGAACTATTCCGATCATGCCGCAGAAGCCGGCATGCCGATTCCCAAAGAGCCCATCATCTTCAACAAGGCGCCATCCTGCATCTGCGGCCCGAACGACGACACCATCATCCCGAAGGGATCGACCAAGCTCGATTGGGAGGTTGAGCTCGCGATCGTGATAGGGCAGCGCGCCAGCTATCTTTCCAAGGACAAGGCGCTGGACGTCGTCGCCGGATATTGTCTCGGCAATGACGTCTCCGAGCGGGTGTTTCAGCTCGAGCGCGCAGGTCAGTGGACCAAAGGCAAAGGATCCGAGACCTTTGGTCCGCTTGGACCCTGGCTGGTCACGAAAGACGAGATCAGGGATCCGCAGAATCTTTCCATGTGGCTCGACGTCAATGGTGAGAAGCGTCAGCGCGGAAACACCAAGACCATGATCTTTGATTGCAGGTACATCGTCTGGTGCTGCTCGCAATATTTCGTCATGGAAGCCGGCGATGTGATTCTCACCGGCACGCCACCGGGGGTGGGCCTGGGCATGAAGCCGAAGCCGAAATTCCTCAAAGCGGGCGATGTCGTCACCCTGGGTATCGACGGATTGGGTGAGCAGCGCCAAAAGGTGGTCAAGTTCAAGGCATAGTGCCGAGGCTAGCCTTCCCGGGCCTCCAGCACCGCCTTGATCGAGATGCGCGACCAAGCCGCGGTGCGGTCCCGAAAGGACACGTACGAATCGTGGATCTTACGCGCGGCCGCCCCGTTCGCTGCAATGTCGCCAAGCACGTCCTTGGCTTGCTGGCGGGCAGCCACGACGAGGCTTTGCGAAAACATCCGCAGCTTGACTCCGTGCTGGCCCACAAGCGCAGCGAGCGCGTCCGTGTTGAGGCGCTCCATCTCGGCGAGTGCAAATGCAGCTTCCAACCCGCACGCATGCTGCACGATGGCCTTCATCTCGGAATCGAGCGACTCCCATGCCTTCTGCGACAGAATGCATTCTCCGGTGCCGTTCGGCTTGTTGAATCCGGGCGCGTAGTACAGCGTCGCCACCCGGTACAATCCGAGCGCTATGTCGGAACCGGGACCGACGAATTCCGCGCCATCGATCAGTCCCGATTGCATGCTCGTGAGAATTTCCCCCGGTGAGGTCGTCTGAGGAGTGGAACCCAAGCGTCGATACACCTCGCCCCCCAGTCCCAGTGAGCGAATCTTGAGGCCCTTGAGATCACCGGCGCCATTGATCTCGCGCCGGAACCACCCTCCCATGCAAACGCCGGTGTTGCCGCCCATGAACGGCTTCACGCCAAAAGGCGCATAGAGCTCATCCCAAAAGGCCTGCCCACCACCGGCATCAATCCAGGCGACATGTTCCGCCGGCGTGAGGCCGAACGGCACCGTGGTGAAGAACGCCGCGGCGGGCTGCTTGCCCTGCCAGTAGAAGGCAGCCGTGTGGCCCATTTCCACCACGCCTGACCCGACGGCATCGAGCACTTCCAACGCAGGCACGACCTCGCCGGCGGCGTTCACCGTGATCTGCAGCCGCCCTCCTGAAAGCGCCGATATCCGCTCCGCGACGCGCTCCGCGGACATCCCCGGACCTGGCAGACGCCTGGGCCAGGAAGTGACCATGCGCCATCGCCGCGTCTCCCCGCGGGCGATGCCAGGCGCTGCCATTGCTCCTGCAACCCCGAACGCTCCCGCACGGGTCACCAATCGACGTGTGATCATTACCTTCTCCTCCGCCTCAGTAGGCGTGCTGCTTTGGCCAGATGCCATGGAAATGGTGCACGGGGCCGCGTCCTGAACCGACTTTGAGCGCGTCGGCTGCCGCGAGCGCAGCTGTTACGAACTCCTTGGCGCGCCGCACTGCCTCGGCAAGGTCGAGGCCTTTTGCCAAGCCGGCTGCGATCGCTGCGGAAAGAGTGCAGCCGGTACCATGGCCGTTGCGCGTCGTGATGCGATCAGCAACCAGGCGCATGCAGTCGTGCGGCTCGATGAGAAGATCGAGGCTCTGCGCACCAGCGCCGTGGCCGCCCTTCATGAGCACGGCCCGCGGCCCGAAGCCGAGCAGGCGTTCCCCTTGCTCCCGCATTTCTTCCTCTGACTGCGCAACAGATGCGTCGAGCAGCGCTGCGGCTTCCAACAGGTTAGGTGTGAGGAGGCGCGCGCATGGAAACAGCGCCCGTTTGAGGAGCTCGAGCGCCGAGGGTGCAAGCAATCGAGCGCCCGACGTGGCGACCAGCACGGGATCGAGCACGATGTTGCCCGGATCCCAGCGCCCCAGGGCCGCCGCCACGGTCTCTATGACCTCAGCCTGCCAGAGCATTCCGATCTTGACCGCGTTCACGCGCAGATCGGAAAAGACCGCGTCGATCTGGGCTGCGACGAATTCCGCGGGGACTGCATGAATGGCGCGGACTTCTTTTGTGTTCTGCGCGGTGAGCGCGGTGATCACAGTTGCGCCGTAGACGCCGAGGGCGGAAAAGGTCTTGAGATCCGCCTCGATGCCGGCACCACCACTTGAATCAGAACCGGCGATGGTGAGCGCAATGGGCGTCATCGGCCATGCCGTTTGGAGAGCGCACTATCCACGGCCGCGCGCAGCTTTTGCGCGGCAGCACGCGGATCGCTCTGGAGCGAGATCGCCGAAATCACTGCCACGCCGTCCGCGCCCGCAGCAATCGTGTCAGCCGCATTGTCGCGGGTAATGCCCGCGATGCCGCACGCCGGCAGATTGGGCGCGCGGCGCCGAACGACCTCAATTATGCGCGCAAGTCCGGCAACGCCGATGGGCGGGGCGGGATTGTCCTTTGACGACGTCGCAAATACCCCGCCAATGCCGACGTAATCGAGAAGCTCGACCGGCGCCTCCTCAGCCTCGGCGACCGTCTTGATCGACAGTCCGATAATGGACGACGGCCCGAGCAGGCGGCGCGCATCCTCCATCTTCATGTCGTCCTGCCCGAGGTGCACACCGTCAGCCCCGCAAGCGAGCGCGACGTCGACGCGATCGTTTATCAGAAACGGCACCCCGAGTGACGCGAGCGCCGTTTTGATATGGCGCGCGCGCTCGACCATGCTGCGGACAGTGCTCCCTTTGTCGCGAAGCTGGACCGTCGTCGCCCCCCCTTCGGCTGCAAACCGCGCCAGTTCCACCACGTCCCGCCCGCCCGCGTGCTCCGGGTCGATGAGAGCGTAAAGGCGCAGATCGAGCCGCATCAGCTCAGCCTCGCCCGCGTCAGCAAAGTCTCGCGGTCGAGATTCGCCAAGGCATCGAGGATCTCGATTGCCAGCGTGCCGGGCCCGCGCGCACGTGCGGCTGCCCATTCGCCGGCGACGGCAAATGCCAACAGAGCTCCGAGCGTGGCGACCCACCGATCGGTCTCCACCGCAAGAGCGGCCGTGACCAGCGCCGTACCCGCACAGCCCATGGCCGTCACTCGCGCCATGAGAGGATCACCATTCTCGATCTTCGCCGTGCGCGCGCCGTCCGTGACGATGTCGATCGCGCCGCTCAGGGCGACGACGCAGCAGCGGTCGAGAGCAAGGCGCTCGGGCGTCTTTTCTCCCGCCTGGACATCCGCCACCGCAGCAAACTCCGCCGCGTTGAGACGTATGGCGGTGGGACTCCTGGCCATCAGGGTCCTGGCAAATTGCGCCCGCGGCCGGGAGCGATCGACAAACACCGGGTCGAGCACCCAGGGCCGCCCTGCGTTGACGACCTGCTTCACCGCGATTTCCACAGCTTCGCGCCGCTCGCGGTCGAAGGTGCCCAGATTGACCAGCAGCGCGTCTGCACTTCCAACGAAATCAGC
>DATBYX010000066.1:0-4244 GCA_036513475.1 Xanthobacteraceae bacterium
CGTTCCTGGTCAGCTACCGATTTCATCGGAGCGTCGGAACGGTAAGCCGCTGGCGCTCATCCGTTGAAGCGTGGCGATCGGCCCGGAGCCGCGCTAGAGGGCGAGTTGGACGCGGATTTTAGGCGCGCCTGCGTCCGAGCAACCTGACCGCTCCCAAGTGACAAGGTCGTCGGCAGTGTATACGTCATGCGCGCCGTTTGCCTCACGCCCGATTACACTCTCCACCGCCTCACCCCATCGGGGGCGGGGGGAGTTATCTTGAATTTATCCGCCCACGGTGTCAGGGCAGGCATGATCGATTCATAGAGCTCAACTCCCTTCTCGAGTTGTGCGCGTCGCCTGGCGAGGGCCGTGTCCCCCGGCATTTTCACCGCGGCCACTCCCGCCCGGGGCCTGCTGCTGCGGCAGGCTTTCGCCAGGAAACCTGTCTCGCGCCTGAACGCTTCATCTCCGCCGAACGCCTTGGGATCGATGAGTTGGAGAAATACCGGGGTTCCCTCGCTCGGTGATTTTGCCGCCCGGCCTGCCCCTGAAAGGCCCGTCGTGATTGCATCGACCATCAGGCTTAACGCAAAGCCTTTGTGTCCGAGCTCCAATCCACCGAGGGGCAGCATCGTTCCAGCCGGATTGCCGAAGAGGGTTGCAGGGTCGTCCGTGACGTTGCCGTCCGCATCCTGCAGCCACTTCCCTGGCAACCGACGCGCTTCCGCGCTCCAGCGTCTCACCCAACCATTGGCAACGGAGGACGTGCTGATGTCGATGAGGATCGGGTCGCCATCGGTCGGATAACCGAATGCGAGCGGATTAGGCGCGAGCTGCCCTTCCATTCCCCCGGCGGGTGCGACTGTCCGCATGCCCGGATCGGAGTTCATGATCGTTATCATCAGGCCGCGCTCGGTCGCTTGGCGGAGATAAGCCCCGAGCGCGCCGATATGGGACATGCTGCGCATCACGAAGGTCACGACCGGGTGTGTCCGAATACGCGCGCTTGCCTCCGTGATGGCGCGGCTGAGAAGCCATGTGCCCGGCAGCGAGTTCGCTTCCCAAAACACGGTAGATCCGCGATCGGACAAGACTTCAGGCTCTCCCATCGCGCGAATGGCTCCGGTCTCGATCGCTTTCAACAGGCCCGGTAACAGCGCCAGCCCGTGCGTGGTATGGCCCATCAGATCCGCCTCCAGCAGGATCTCGGACTGCATCCTCGCCCGGTCCGGCGGCAATCCAACGCTCTCGCCCAGAGCAGTGGCGAAGGCACATAGCGCCTCGTAGTCATATGTCGTTGCTGTCATGGCGCTCCTTCATCATCACGACTCGCTTGACCAAGCCTGTAGGGTGGGCAAAATCGTCTGACGTGTAGTTGCCGCGTGGGCAGCGCAGACAGGTTTACGCAGTCTGCGCAAGCTTGACTGCCGTGCCCGCACGATTTTGCCCACGCGGAAAGCACCGAGCAACGCGCGCCTTTGCCCCACCCTACCGTGCTCCCTTCAATGACCGAACTTCGTCATCACGATTCGTTCGACCAGCCCAACCAGCCCATAGAGCGCGAGCCCGACTGTGCACAGGACCAGGAGGGCCGCCATTACGGTTGCCGTTTCGAGCCGCGACCCTGCAAACAGGATGATGTAGCCCAGCCCTTGCTGGGAGGTGATGAATTCGCCGACGATCACCCCGATGATTGCGAGCGTCATGCTGATCTTCATGCCATTGAACAGGAACGGAAGCGAATAGGGCAGCCGGACCTTGAAAAAAACCTGCCAGCGGCTTGCAGCCAGACTCTCGCACAGCCGCAGGATCGCTGGGTCGGCCGCCTGAAGGCCGCTCACCGTGGAAATCACGATGGGGAAGAATGCGATGAAAAGCGCCATCGCGACCCGCGACTCCCAGCCGATTCCCAGCCACAGCATGAACAGCGGAGCGACTGCGACCTTGGGGATGAGCTGGAACAGGATCACGTTTGGATAGAGCGCATCGCGCACCAGCGCGAAATACGTGAGCAGCACCCCGAGCAGACCGCCCAGAGAGAGCGACAGGATGAAACCTGCGATCGTCTCGAGGGTGGTCGGCAACGCATTTGCAATCAGGATATCGCGATTGGCAAAGGTCGCGGAAAGCACGCTGCTCGGCGCCGGAAGGACGGCGGGCTTGATCCCCGATGCATCGACTGCGATCTCCCAGGCCACGACAACTATCGCTGCAGCTATAACCGGCAAGATCGTCTTGCGCGCCGTTCGCGCGAGCATGGAACGCTGCTCACGGCGGACGCTTGCCGCATGAATCTCGGCGACTAGCAGCTCGTCGCTCATGCCTGAGCTCTCATGGCCGCCGTATGGTCCCGCCGTGACGTCGCCGTGCTTTCGGCTATGGCAGTGCGCAACTCGCCGCAAATCCTGTTGAACGCCAATGTCTCCCCGAGCGTTGGAGCGCGTGGCCGTTCGAAGGGGATGGTCACATCCGCCACCACGTGCCCAGGCGCGCCGCCGAGCACGACCACCCGGTCCGAAAGAAACACCGCCTCGCGTATGGAGTGGGTGACGAAGAAAGCGGTCTGATGGTAGCGCTCCCAAACATCGATCAGCATGAGATTGAGCTCATCCCGTGTGATTGCATCGAGGGCGGAGAATGGCTCATCCATCAACAGAACCGCGGGCGTGTGAATAAGCGCTCGGCAGATCGCGACGCGCTGGCGCATGCCTCCGGACAACTGGCGCGGGCGCATGTGCATGGCCTCGCCGAGCGCGACCAGTTCCAGCAAGGCCTGCGCGCGCGGCCGGTACTCCGCAAGCGGCAGCCCGAATATCTCGATCGGGAAGAGGACGTTCTCCAACGCCGTCTTCCACGGCAACAGCGTCGGATCCTGGAAAATGATGCCCACGTCGCGGCGCGGCTTTGTCACCGACTGTCTCGCAATCTCGATCGTGCCGCTGGTGATCGATTCAAGGCCGGCAAGCATCATCAGCAGCGTCGTCTTCCCGCAGCCGGAGGCGCCGAGTATCGAGATGAATTGCCGGTTGGGCACCGTAATGCTCACATTGCGGAGCACCTGGACGGAGCCTTCCTCGCGCCGGAAAACCTTGCCCAGACCCGAGATGCGGACGAACCCTTCGGCCGCGGCCGTGATTTCCGAAGCGGCCATTTCCAAGCGGCAAGTCTGGTCAGAGCTTGACGCCGATATAGGGAGCAAATTCGGCTGCCGATTTGCGCGCGGTCTCCCATTCCGCCGGAGTGAGCTTCTCTTTTCCTGCCATGGCGTTGCTGAAAATGGTCTCGACGTCGGGTCGTTTGCTGTTCGGCGGCACCGCGTATTTCATGACCAGATCGGTTTGCGCATTGAGCGAAGCAAGATCGCCCCAGCCCAGACCATGATCGCGCAACTCCGGCGTCAAGAGCGCGGCAAGGAACAGCCCCGCGCCGTAACGCGTGTGCTTCCTTCCCGTCGACGACATCTTCACCTCAGGTACTTCGTTGACGAAAATATCGACTGCCTCCTCGAAATTGAGCATGGAATATTTCAAGCCTTCATGCATGCCATCCACCCAGGCCTCCACCACCGACTTGTTGTCCTTGAGGTATTCCGGAGTGGTTGTCAGGCAGTTGGAGTAGATGCGAATGCCGACTTCGGCAAAAGGAAAGAACCTGAACGCGACCCCTTGGGTGAGAAGACTGGGCATGTTCGACGTCGCGAACACCGAGATCGCATCGACCTGTTTATTCATGAGGGAGGTTTCCAGCACGTTCGCCTGCAGCCCGACGCGGGCGACTTTGCCCGGGTCGGCCCCGGAAAGCGTCAGGACATGGTCGATGAAGGGCACCTCCGCCGATTGCAGGGTCGAGCCCAGCTTGTGGCCTTCCAGCTCCTTCATCGCTTTGATGGGGGAGTCCGCAAGCACGAGGAATCCCATCGTCGAATCATATCCATCGATGCCGACCACCCGGGTGTCGAGGCCTTGCGCCGCTCCCACCAGAATGGAGGGCGCGGCGATGATGCCGGTCTGCACCTGGCGCTGCGTGATGGTCTGAATGGCTGCGGCCGAGCCGAACCCTCGGGCGATTTCCACGTTGAGCCCGCGCCGTTGCCAGAAACCCCGGTTTCTGGCGACGAATGGAAACAGCTGCGCACCCTGCGGCAGCCATGGCAGTGTCATCTTGATCGAGGTTGCGCCCTGCGCGATCGCGGGTATCGGGAATTTCGCTGCAGCCGCTGCTGCGGATGCAGCCAGCAAATGCCTGCGGGTCAAGTTGCGCGA
>DATBYX010000067.1:0-4079 GCA_036513475.1 Xanthobacteraceae bacterium
CATCCACCGCGCCTCAAGCAGCCGGCCTGACGAATGGAGGGTCGGGCTAACTCATCTCTCGTCAACAGCCGATCAACCGGAGACAGCGCAAAATACGCCGGGCGATCACGCCATACCGACGAATCTTCGCGAGCAACTGACGCGGGCTATAGGGCTTGCGGACAAAATCATTACAGCCCGTCGTGTTTGTGCCCCACCATCAATCAAACGCGATCACGCCGCGCGCCACCGAGCCGGACACCAGCAGGCGAAAGCCCTCGTTTATTTCGTCGAATTTGTAGATTCGGCTGATCAGGTCGTCGAGATTGAGTTTCTTGTCCATGTCGAGATCGGCGAGGATCGGGAAATCGATGTCGGGACGCACCGAACCGTAGTAGGTACCGCTAATTGTCTTTTCGGCGAACACCATATTGAACGGGCTGAATCGGCGCCCGCACGGCGACGGCCGGGATGCCGACGAGCACCGCGTGCCCGCCCGGCGCCACCGCGTCGAACGCCTGTAGCGCCGTTGCCTCGCCACCGATCGCGTCAAAGGCCGCATCGACGCCGAGCCCGCCAGTCAGCGCCTGGACCCGCTTGACGACATCGCCGAGCTTGGCGTTTATCGTATGCGTCGCACCGAACGTCTTTGCATAAGCCAGTTTGTTGTCGAGCAGGTCGCAGGCGATGATCGTGCGCGCGCCGGCGAGCCTGGCGCCCTGCACGACGTTCAGCCCGACGCCGCCGCACCCGATCACCAGCACGCTGTCGCCCGCGGCCACCCGCGCATGACGAATGACGGCCCCGACGCCGGTGGCGACGCTGCAGCCGATGATCGCCGCATGGGTGAATGGCAGATCCTCTCGAATCCTAATCACTTGCTCGGCCGGGCAGACGACACATTCGGAAAACGTTCCGATCCGCGCCATCTGGTTGACCGGCTCTCCGTTGAGCCTCACGCGCGTAGTGCCGTCGTGCATCACCCAGCGCGGCGTATCGTTATGGCCGACGCACAGGACGGTGCGGCCGGACGAGCAGTAGCGGCACCGGCCGCAATGCGGCCGGAACGAGAAGATCACATGATCGCCCGGCTTGACCGCGATCACGCCCGGCCCGTTCTCGACCACGATGCCGGCGGCCTCGTGTCCGAGCACCATCGGGAGCGGCATCGGCCAATCACCGTTCATGATGTGCCAGTCGCTCATGCACACGCCCGCAGCCTTAACCTGCACCCGCACCTCGTTCGCCTTCGGCGGTTCCTGCTCAAGATCGAGAATCTGCAGCGGCTTGTTAATTTCGGTCAGAACCGCAGCTCGCATGTCGTTTTCTCCCCGTGTTGTCGAACGTATCTCTGCTCCGCCGGCTTAGGATGGTGCGGCGTCCTCTCGACTGTCTGATTGCTTGGGCAGGGCAGACCCGCTCTGTTCGTTTGTTTATGGCAAATTCGTGCCAGTGGTTGAAGTAAGCGTTACCTACCAGGTGCGTCCGCAGTACATTTGGAAGCAGTCGTAACCGGGACCGGGCAGCATTCACTTCGTGCCACAACCAGACTCCTGCAGTGCAGCAAAGAGCGATGCCATTCGTTCAGCTCGTGGGCGCGGGCGAGTTGCCAGGCCGGTTGAGGCTGGCGACGAGGCCATAGGGGAACCTACCTCGTATGCCGAGACCCAATCGAAAGACCTTCGCTACTTCGCATCCGGCTGATAGAGAAGATCGAGCATGCCCTGGGCGTCCTGCACACTCATTGGCGCGGTGATGTACTTGAACTCGAGCGCCTGCCTGAGCGTGAGATCGAGCCCCTTCA
Organism: Xanthobacteraceae bacterium; assembly: GCA_036513475.1. GTDB lineage: Bacteria > Pseudomonadota > Alphaproteobacteria > Rhizobiales > Xanthobacteraceae > VAZQ01. The sequence continues at coordinate 1,784 of DATBYX010000067.1, forward strand.
CCTCGGCGAGCTGCAGCGACGCCTTCGGGTAGAATTCGTCGCGCGTCCTCTGCGCCAGTGCGCGCGGAACCTTGGCCATCTCCGCATAGGTGTCAATGGAGCGGTCATCCGAATAGGCCCAGTCGATCGAGCGGGCGAGCACCTTGACGAAGCGAGTGATGGCGTCGCGCCTCTCCTTTAGCGCGTTGGCATTGGCGACATTGACGCGGATGGTCTGGTTGGCAATTGCGGCGGCGTCGCTCCCCTTGGCGATAATCGCGAGCTTACCGTCGGCAAGCTGCTGCAGGACGAACGGCGGCACCGACCAGCCGACGTCAATCTGGCCGGACATCACCTGCGTCAGCGTTCCAGGCGCGCCGCCGGTCGCGACCATCTTGGGCGCCACCTTCGCCTGCTGGAGGAGCTGCAGCAGAATGAGATTGGTCGAGGAGCCCGGCGAGGAGAACGCAACCGTCTTGCCGGCGGTATCGGCGAGGCTCTTGATGCCGCTTTCCGGCCGCGCATACCAGAACGCGTCCGGCGCGCCGGTCGCCTCCGCGCTGATGATCTTCACCGGCATGCCCTTGGCGTAGGCGGCGATGGCGCCGAGCGTGCCGTTGGTCATGGCGATGTCGATCGAGCCGGCGATCACCGGGGTGAGCGTCGAGGCACCGCCTTCCGTATAGAGGATGTCGATGTCGAGGCCGGTTTCCTTGAAGAAGCCCTGCTTGACGCCGAACTCGATGAAGCTCGAGTTCCAGAAGCCGCGCTGGGCGACCGCGACTTTGAGCGTTTCAGCGCTGGCGCCCGATGCGGACAGCGCAGCTGTCAGTACGATCGGAAATGCGAGGGCACGGCGCATGACTCTCAATCCTCTTTGATTCAACCATGCTTGTCGAGCCATAGCCCTGGAGAGTTGGAGCGGGCGCAGGGACGCGAGTCGCAATACCATTCTGCGCCCTAATGATCGAGTTGAGTCATCCGTGCCGGATTTCCAATGTCCAGGGATGGTCCGGTTACCCTCCAATACTCTTCCTGAATGCGGACATTCCGTATGGGCAGCCGAGTGCCAAGAGCATACATGGGCACCCCTCCACCCACCCAGCGAATTGGTGTAGCTTCTTCGCAGAGGTGCCAGCGGGACCATGCCGATGTGGTCGCAGCATCGTCTGTATCCGGCGGTGGCGTCTAAGTTCGTAGGTCATCCACCGATGACACTTCCGCGCCGACAATTTCTGCACCTGGCCGCGGGTGCTGCCGCGCTGCCGGCCATGCCGCGGATCGCAAGGGCGCAGCCCTACCCGTCGCGGCTGGTGCGGATCATCATCCCCTTTCCCGCCGGCCAAGCCACCGACACCGTCGCGCGCCTCATGGGTCAATCGCTATTGGAGCGGCTTGGGCAGCCATTCGTCATTGAGAACCGAACGGGCGCCGGCGGCAATATCGGCACCGAAACCGTCGTGAGGGCAACGCCTGACGGCTATACGCTCCTGCTTGTCGGCCTGTCGAACGCGATAAACGCGACGCTTTACGAGAAGCTCAATTTCAATTTCATCCGCGACATTGCGCCGGTCGCCAGCATTGGCGGCGGCCCTTATATCATGGTGGTCAATCCATCCGTTCCAGCCAAGACGGTCCCGGAGCTCGTCGCCTACGCCAAGGCCAATTCCGGCAAGATCAACATGGCATCGTCCGGCAGCGGGTCCGTGTCCCATGTCTTCGGCGAACTGTTCAAGATGATGACCGGAGTCAACTTGGTCCACGTTCCGTATCGCGGCGGTTACGTTCCCGATTTGCTCAGCGGACAGGTACAGGTAGTTTTCGGCACCATATCCTCGTGCATCCAGTACGTTATGGGCGGTATGCTGCGCGCGCTGGCGGTGACAACTGCGACGCGTTCAGATGCGCTGCCAGATATTCCGACCTTGGCCGAATTCGTGCCGGGCTACGAGGCAAGCCAATGGTATGGTGTCGGCGCGCCGAAAGACACACCCGCTGCGGTGATTGATAAGCTCAACAAAGAGATCAACGCCGTCGCGGCTGATCCGATTATAAAGGCGCGGCTTGCCGGCTTAGGCGTTGACCCGATGTCGATGACATCCGCCGAATTCGGGAAATCGATCGCCGCCGAGACTGAAAAGTGGGCCAAGGTGATCCGGGTGGCCAACATCAAGGCGGAGTGAACGCCAATCCGCCAGCCGGCCGAATGTTTCATAACATCCGTAAGGCGAACCGTGTCCGAAGGCCGCTTGGGGTCAAAACCAAGCGGTAATCAGTGCGCTCGCATCAGGTCTGCTTTACCTCACTCATCCGACGT
>DATBYX010000068.1:0-21214 GCA_036513475.1 Xanthobacteraceae bacterium
CCGAGCGGCATCACCGACGAGGTCAGCAGCTTCAATACCTCGAAACGGTCGGCATCCATCCTCCGGTAGTAGCGCACGACCATCAGCGCCCCGGCGAGGGCGCACAGGCCCAACCAGAAATAGAAGCCTTCCGGCGGCCCCCGTTCGGCCGGCGTTGCCGGTCCGCTGCCGAGCCCGGGAGTCCCGAGCTGCTGCACGCCGGATACCGCGGCATCCGGGGCCGCCTGCTGATGGATGACGACGTACCACCAGGCCAGCGCAAGCGTGCCGGCGATCAAAACAAACGGCACCAGCGCGATGCACAGCTGCTTGATGAGCATCCAATATCCGAGGCGGCGGCCCTCCGCCTCGATCTCCTGCGCTTTCGAAGGCGAAAGCAGCGCCTGTGTCAGGGCAACCAGCATGTTGGGCGAATAGGCTGCCTGAAACTTCCGTACCCATGCGGGCACCGGCACCCGCGTCTGCTCCTCCGGAAGCGGCGGAGCGATCTTTGGATTGATCATCGCCCAGCCGACGATATAGACGAGATAGAGCAAGGCCAAAAAGAAGCCGGGAAACATTGCGGCGGCGTAGAGCTTCACGACCGATTGTCCCGCGACGGCGGCGTAGACGATGATCATGACCGACGGCGGAATGAGAATGCCAAGAGTGCCGCCCGCCGTGATCACGCCGGACGCGAGCTTCACGTCATAGCCCGCACGCAGCATCGGGTTGAACGCGATCACCCCCATCAGCACGACGACGGCACCGACGAGGCCGCTGGCAATTCCCCAGAATGTGCAAACGATCAACGTCGCAACGGCGAGCGAGGCGGGGACGCGCCGGAACGCAAGCTGAATGCTGTAAAACATCTTGTCTACGAGTGCGCCGCGCTCCATCACGTAGCCCATCAGCACGAACAGGGGAATGGAGATCAGCACGTCATTGGTCATCGCCCCATAGGTGCGTTGGACCATCAGATCGAAGACGCAATTATCCGCGAAGGAGATGTGCGTAGGGTCGTGGAAGGCGATGTAGCCGAAGAAGATCCCGAGGCCCATCAGGGTGAAGGCCGTCGGGAATCCCATCATGATCACGACCACGATGAGCATGAGCATCGTGAGGCCGAGCGCCGGATCGCTCATGTGTTCAGCTCCCCGCCCATGCCGCGCTGGCGCGCCGTCTCATCGATCTCATGGGCGCGCGCGATCGCGATCTTGCGCGACTCCTCGTCGACATATTCGCTGTCCGCCAGCTGCTCCTCGACGACGTCGATCTCCGCGACGTCATGCAGGCGGCTCGGCCATTCGCCGGTCCTGAGGCAAACCACGCAACGCACCATCTCGGCAATGCCCTGAAGCATCACCAGCGCTCCCGCGATCGGAATGACCATCTTGAATTGATAGACCGGCGGCCCGTTCGCCGTGACGTTAGAATGCTCGGCAATGCGCCACGAGATGGCGGCGTAATCGTAGCCGGCATAGATCAGCGCCGCGATGCCCGGAACGAAGAAGATCGCGTACAGCGCAATGTCGAGCCCCGCCTGCATCCGTGGTCGCATCGAGCTGTACAGGAAGTCTCCGCGGACATGGGCGTTTTGCGCGAGGGTATAAGCGCCGCACAACATGAACAGCGTGCCGTACATCATGTTGTCGGCGTCGAAGATCCAGGCCGTCGGCGCGTTCAGGATGTAGCGCTTGAACACCTCCACGCAGACCAGCGTCATCAGCCCGATGATCAGCCAGGCGGCGGCTTTGCCTACCCAGGTGCTGATGCCATCGATCGTGCGCAGGAAACTCTGGACGTTCATTCAGAGCCACCGCTGAATGTCAGGGAAATCGGGCGCAAAAAAGCACCATCCGGTCATCCGGCCGAATGGTGCTCTGTCCGTCCCACGTGGTTTCAGATCGGCTTCTTCGCGTTGGGCCCCCAGTAATGCTCAAAAGCCATGCGCCGGCTCACAACGTAGTCCTGTTCCCACTGGGTCGCCCGCTTGGCAAAGGCCAGCTGCGATTCGACGATCTCCTTGAACAGGGGGGTTGTCGCCGCGTATTTTCGCACGACATCGTCGTACACTTCGAGCTGCTTCTTGAGAAGCGAATCGGGCGTTTTGTAGAATTTCACTTTGTCCACTGTTTGCAGCGTAATGTAGTCCTGCGAGTTGCGATCGATCGCTTTCCACTGCATGTCCTGCGACGCCGCCTCGACCGCGTTCGAGATGATCGCCTTCAATTTGTCCGGTAGTGCATCGAACTTCGTCTTGTTGAAGGTGATTTCCAGCTGCTCTGCATTCTGGTGATAGCTCTGCAGCATGCACACCTTGGACACGTCGGCGAAGCCGAGGGCGCGATCTGAAGTCGCGTTGTTGAACTCGGCTGCGTCGAGCAAGCCGCGGTCGATCGCGGACACAATCTCGCCGCCGGGCAACGCGTTCACCGCGGCACCCATGTTGGTGAACAGATCGATCGAGATGCCGACAGTGCGGTATTTCAGGCCCTTGAAGTCATCAGGACCGGTGATCGGCTTCTTGAACCAGCCGAGCGGCTGCGTGTAGAGCGGCGCATAGGGGAACGAAACGACGTTCGCGCCGATGGAGCTATAGAGCTTCTCGAGCAGCTCCTTGCCGCCGCCGTACTTATGCCACGCCAGCAGCATGTTGGCGTCCATGCCGTAGCCCGGCCCCGAGCCCCACAGCGCCAGCGCCGTCTGCTTGCCGTAGTGGTAGACGAGCACGCCGTGGCCGCCATCGAGTGTTCCCTTCGAGACCGCATCGAGCAGCTGGAAGGCTGGGACCACGGCGCCCGCCGGCAGCACCTCGATCTTGAGGTCGCCACCCGTCATGTCGTTGACTTTCTTGGCATAGTCGAGCGCGTATTCGTGAAAAATGTCCTTTGCCGGCCAAGTGCTCTGCCAGCGCATGCTGATCGGGCCCTGGGCGCTCACGACGGTGGGTGCAGTTACCGTGGCCGCAGTGACCACGGCGGCGCCGCGCAGGAATTTGCGGCGGCTGGTTTGGCTCGGACGGGAAGATTGTGACATGGCTTCTCCTTGGCTCCTGATGGACGCGATTCGTCCCAGGGAACGACGATTTTGGATCGGTTGGCCGTTCCTCGAGCTTCGCGCGGGTTCTTGGGTCCGCTTGGCTTAAATTTGCCGGAAAGGTTCCCTCCTCCGGTGGGCCATTTCTACGAGGAGATGTGCTTCCGCACAAGCCGCGAGTTAGCTAGTGAGGTTTCGAGCGGGCTCACATGACGCAAGAATAACAGGAGACATCCAGTGTCACGCCTCTTCTCCTCGCTCGCGACCATTTGGCGGCTTGCATGGCCCTACTTTTATTCCAACGACCGTTGGCCGGGCCGTATTCTGTTCGGCGCGGTGATCACGATCGAGCTTGCGACCGTGGCCATCAATGTCATGCTCAACCAGTGGAACAATCGTTTCTACAATGCACTGCAGGAGCGCGACTGGAACGCGTTCGTGACCGAGCTGCTGTTCTTCTGCGGACTGGCGGCAGCGTATATCGTGCTCGCGGTGTACCAGCTCTATCTCAATCAATGGCTGCAGATTCGCTGGCGCCGTTGGATGACACGGCAATATCTCGATCATTGGCTCGCGGCAGCCAATCACTACCGCATGCAGCTTCTCGGCGATGCAGCTGATAATCCGGATCAGCGCATCGCGGAGGACATTAGGCAGTTCATCGATCTTACGCTCACGCTCACGGTCGGACTCCTGAGCGCATTCGTGACGCTCTGCTCCTTCGTCGCGATCCTGTGGACGCTTTCCGCGACCGCGCCGCTTGCTCTGTTTGGCAAGACCTTCGTCATCCCCGGCTATCTGGTCTGGGCGGCGCTTTTCTACGCCGTCGTCGGAACTCTGCTGACTCACTTCGTCGGATGGCCGCTGGTCTCGCTCAATTTCCGCCAGCAGCGGTTTGAAGCCGATTTCCGCTTCAATCTTGTTCGGGTGCGCGAGAATTCCGAGCAGATTGCCCTGCTCGCAGGCGAAACGGCCGAGCGCGAGAGGCTGCTTGATCGTTTCGGCCGCATTGTCGCGAACTGGATGCTGATCATGACGCGCACGAAGCGCCTCACGTTCCTGACTGCGGGTTACTCGCAGGTCTCGGTCGTCTTCCCGTTTGTGGTGATCAGTCCGGCCTATTTCGCCGGCGCGGTTCAACTGGGCGGACTGATGCAGACGGCATCCGCATTCAACAGCGTGCAGACGGCGTTGTCGTTCTTCATCACAGCCTATCGGCAGCTTGCGGAATGGCGTGCGGTGATTGCGCGTCTCGACGGTTTCAACGTCGCTGTTGAAAAGGCGCAGCTCGCTGCAAAAGCACAGCCGGTGATCCAGGTTCTGACGCAGGCGGAGAAGGCCCCTCTTGCGATCGAAGATCTGATGGTCCGTCTGCCGCAGGGCAAGCCAGTGGTGACCGCGCACAACATCAGCGTGGCAAAAGGCGAAAGCGTGCTGGTCACCGGACCGTCCGGCTCGGGCAAATCGACTTTGTTTCGCGCGCTCGCGGGGATCTGGCCCTTCGGGGCCGGGACCATCCGGGTTCCAAGCGGAGCCAAGGTGATGATGCTTCCCCAGCGGCCGTATTTTCCCATCGACACGTTAGGGGCTGCCGTCACTTATCCAGCCGAGCCCGGCACGTTTCCACCCGAGCAGCTGGCCGAAGTCATTTCGGCAGTTGGGCTGCCTGAACTCGTGGAGCGGCTTGATGAGGAGGCGCACTGGAACCGCATGCTTTCGCTTGGGGAGCAGCAGCGCCTCGGCATTGCGCGCGCGATCCTGCTGGCTCCGGACTATCTGTTTCTCGATGAGGCGACCGCCTCACTTGATGAGCCGGCCGAGGCGGCTCTGTACCGTCTGCTCGCGCAGCGACTGGCCGGCGCGACCATCGTATCGATCGGCCACCGCTCGACCTTGACTGCGTTTCACCGCCGCGGACTCGTGCTGGTGCGCGAGGGGGACCACCACAGCATACACGCAGCAGCGCTTGCGGCGGCCGAATAGTCCGACCCTCGATTAAAGCGGAGCGTCAGAGTCCGCTTTCGAGCTTGGTGTAAAGCGAGTTGCTGCGGGAAAACACGTATTCGAGCCGCATTACAGAGACGTGATCCGCTCCTTGCTCCCGCAGAAGGCTTGCGAGCGCGTGGACGTATTGCGGAGGGCAGTGCAGCGTGAGCATGCCCGATGAGGTCGGACCGCCGAACGGCGCCTCGACCCCGAAACGCTGCTTGGCTTGTGCAAGAAGGGCGTCGTCACATGCGGCAAACCGGGTGCGCACCTCCCGCACTGCGCGCGCGCGCTTTTGCGCTGCGATCCGATCGAGGACGATGCGAGCCGTATCGCGTTCCAGCACACCCCATTTCGCTTGCCGCGACGCGACGAGGCTCGCTTGCGAGCGCAGGATGATGCCATCCTCGATCACTTTCAGTCCATTTGCGGCAAGGGTGGAGCCTGTCGTGGTGATGTCGACTATAAGCTCGGCGGTGCCCGCAGCCGGTGCACCTTCGGTCGCGCCGGAGCTCTCCACGATGCGGTAATCGGTGATCCCGCGCGCAGCGAAAAAGCCGCGCGTGAGGTTCACGTATTTCGTTGCGACGCGCATCTTGCGTTCGTGCTTGAGGCGGAAGGCGCTCGCAACGTCGTCGAGATCGGCCATGCTGCGCACATCGATCCAGGCCTGCGGCACCGCGACCACGACGTTTGCATGCCCAAAACCCAAATCATCAATGAAAATGCTGCGCTGATCGGGGTCCGAAATGAGTTCGTGCACGAGGTCCCGTCCGGTAACACCGAAATGTGCACCGCCCTCCGCGAGGGCCTCCACGATCTCGGCGGCGGAGAGATAGGCCACCGCGATGGCGGGAACATCCGCGATGCTGCCGCGATAATCACGCGCCCCCCGCGGCTTGAGCAGCGTGAGCCCCGCGCGTGCGAAAAAAGATTCCGCATTCTCCTGCAGCCGCCCTTTGGCCGGCACAGCGATGATGAAAGCTTCGCTCATGTATCGCCCTGGAGAGTCGCGAGCCGTTCGATCCAGACGGCAAAGCCGACCGCAGGGATGGGCTTTGCACTGCCGAGCCGCGTAAGCAATCCGTCGTAACGACCGCCCGCCACCAGTTGGCCATCGATTCGACCCTGCGCATCGTGCAGCTCAAATACGACCCCCGTGTAGTAATCAACGCCGCGGCCAAAGGCGGTGGAGAACCGGATCCGATCGACGGCGATGCCGCGTGCGGCCAGAAACCCAGTGCGGTTCTCAAACAGATCGAGGGAGGCATCGAGCGCAATCTTGCTATCGTCCGCGAACGTACGCAGCTCCGCCGCGGCGTCGTCCGGATCTCCGCTGATCGCCAGGAAGCGTTCGATCAGAGCGCGAACTTCCTTCGGCAGTGAAGCCTTGGCGCCGAGCGCCGCCTGCTCGAGGAAGCGATCGGCGATCTCCCCGACTGATCGCCCGCCAACAGCGGTGATGCCGGCAATCGACAGGAGATCGGTTACCAAAGCATGCGCTGCTTTAGGGTCCGACCCGGCGAGCGCGTTAAGAACGCCTTGATATTCAGGCGGTGCTTGCGCCGCACCGATGGCAAGCAGGTCCAGGTCCTGAGCCAGAGTGGATTTGTGGTTGAAATCTTTGATCAGCCGACGCTTCCATGCCGGCGCGAGATCGAGCGCTGCGACCAAGGCCGAAAACAGCCCGACGTCACCCAGATAAATGGCGGGTTCGTTGAGGCTGAAATGGGCTGCGGCCTCGAGCCCCAGCGAAACCATCTCCGCATCTGCCGCCGCGGTATCGGTTCGGCCGAAAGATTCGATGCCGGCCTGCCAGAACTCGCTGACCCCATCTGTCACCGCTCTCGGCTGCCGAAACACCGGACCGAGGTAGCAGAACCCCTGCGGGCGCCCGACGGCAGCGGAGGCAAGGTACTCGCGCGAGACCGGGATGGTCAGATCGGGGCGCAGACACAACTCGTGCCCTTGCGCATCACTCGTCAGATACATGCGCCTGCGGATGTCTTCGCCCGACAGGTCGAGGAAGGGTCCTGCGGGCTGCAGAATGGGGGGCACAACGCGCAGATATCCTGCGCGTTCGAAGGCCGCGATCAACGCTTCATTCCGCGTGCTGTCGGCAGCGCTCATCCCGGCGGTCCCCGGCGGAGTTTCTTGTTGTGGGGAGCGGCGTTTAGCATGCTCGGGGGTGCATTTCGACGGCAAAACGCAGACGCGCTTAACGCGAGCCGCGGTGTGCTCGTTGAATGGCTTATCGCCAGTCGCCGAGCACCGCTCCCACGAGGGCAAGTGCGGCAACGGCAGCCGTATCGGCGCGCAGAATGCGGGGCCCAAGGCACAGCCGTATGGTGTTGGGCAGCGTGCTGAGCATTCGGCGTTCCTCGGGCGCAAAGCCCCCTTCAGGGCCGATCAGAACCGCAAGCGGGATCCCCTCATCCAGCCGGCCGAGCCCCATTGCGGAAAGCGCCGCAATGGGGTCGCGAACGTCTGCCTGCTCGTCACAGAAGACCAGCAACCGGTCGGTGGCACGGTCCGCGACCATGCGTTCGAGGCTCAGCGGTGCACGAATTTCCGGCAGCATCAGGAGGCCGCACTGTTGGGCGGCCTCGATTGCGTTTGCACGCATGCGCGCAAGGTTGACGCGGCTCACCTGGGTGTGGCGCGTGATCACGGGCTGCAGGCGAGACGCCCCCATTTCCACAGCTTTTTGGGTCATGTAATCGAGCCGGGCGTGCTTGAGCGGGGCAAACAGATAATGCAGATCCAACGCGACGCTTTGCTCGCGGGTGCGCGCTTCGATGCTGAGCACAGCTATGCGCTTTCCCGTATGGATGAGGGAGGCGCGCCATTCTCCTTCCCGGCCGTTGAAAACCAATACGGAATCTCCGGTCTTGAGCCGTAACGCGTTTACGACGTGATTCGTCTGTCCGGCATCCAGTGGTACGTTCTCTCCCTCCTTAAGGGGGGCGTCGACGTAAACGCGAGGGGTGCGGAAGTCATGAAGGGGCATGGCGGTGAAATGCCACGGGCTGCCTCGATCGACGAGGTAGTTAAAGGAAATTACCACTGATTCGACGAGAAAACGTTCGGTTGGCAGTCGTTATCTCACTGGACCGGTGTCGGATTTCTGCCGATTTGCCGTGTTATCGCCGGAATCAAAATGCTGTTAATATCTGGGCCGCAGGATCCGCAAGCCGTATCCAGCCCCAGGGGAAAGTCATGGCGCTAAGCCGGGTTCTGCCACTCGCTGTTGCGCTGGCCCTTCTTGCGTTTGGGCCCACCAACGCGCAGTTCGGCGGCATGCCGGGCATGCCCGGCTCGCCGGGAATGCCCGGGATGCCGGGTACACCCGGCATGCCCGGCGGGGCGCCCGAGGGGCAAGGCCTCTCGGGCTTTAGCGCCCCGCAGCAGCCACCCCCCGCCTGTCAGCAGCTAATCACCTATCGCGACGAGACCGCGAAGCATGGGCAGGCGCTACAAGCCGCCGGCAAGAGGAAGCCGCCTCCCGATGAAGCCTGCAAGCTGTTCAAGGCGTTCATTGGCGCTGAGGCGAAGTTTCTGCGGGCGCTGGAACAGAATAGCGCCACCTGTGGGGTGCCTGCGGACGTGATTAACCAAGTCAAGCTGGGCCACAGCAAAGCTTCCGAGACGGCGAAGCATGTTTGCGATGCAGCGGCGCAAGGGCCACGGCCGGCCGGACCCAGCTTGAGCGACGCTCTGGGAGCTTCTCCGACGATGCCGGACTCCCGCAGCGCGCGCGGACAGGGGACCTTCGATACGCTGGTGGGCAGCCCGCTCGCGCGATGACCCAAGGGGCCGGTCGCGTCGCGGACGCGACCGGCAACTGGGTCGACGGCATCGCCCCAAGTTGGACGCGGCCTTATCTTCGTCTCGCCCGGCTCGATCGTCCCATCGGCTCCTGGCTTCTCTTGATTCCCTGCTGGTGGTCTGTCGGACTCGCTGCCGTGCACGCCGGCACGCAGGTGAATATATGGCACCTCATTCTCTTTTTCCTCGGCGCCTTTGCCATGCGCGGCGCGGGATGTACCTGGAACGACATCGTCGATCGCGATCTCGACGCACGGGTCGAGCGCACACGTTCACGACCAATCCCATCAGGGCAGGTCACGATCCCGGCAGCCGGGATGTTTCTGGTGCTGCAAGCCCTCGTTGGACTTGCCGTGCTGCTGCAGTTCAACAGCTTCACGCGCTATGTGGGCCTCGCCTCGCTTGCCGTGGTCGTGATCTATCCTTTTATGAAGCGCATCACGTACTGGCCGCAAATCGTCCTTGGGCTGGCGTTCTCCTGGGGGGCGTTGATGGGCTGGCCGGCAACGTTTGCGCGGCTCGGGCTTCCCGCATTCCTGCTATACGCCGGATCGATCGCCTGGGTGATCGGCTATGACACAATCTATGCGCATCAGGACCGCGATGATGATGCGCTGATCGGTATCAGATCGACAGCGCTGCTGTTCGGTCACCGCACCAAGCCGATGCTCCTTCTCTTTTATGGTTGTGCTGTGATCTTGATTGCGCTCGCCGCCTGGAGCGCCGACGGCGGTGCCATCGCTGCGGTTGGGCTTGCCTTGTTTGCGGCGCATCTCGGTTGGCAGGTCGCCCGGCTTGACATCGATGACCCGGACTTCTGTCTTGCGGTGTTCAAGTCAAACCGCGATGCCGGGCTGATCCTGTTTGCCGCGCTCGCGCTTCAGGCGCTCTTCAATTCCGCGCAATGATCTCGCGCTCGCCCGCATGGATCCTCGCCACTCGGGACAACGAGCCGCGCCCGCGCCGTAACGGAATGGACGCGCGCCGTCCTCTTAGAGAACTGCGCCGCCGCCGGGCGATGGGGGCCGCCGTGCAAACGCCGCCCAGGCGCGCGAATGGTTCGCGCAGACACCCATCGGATTGCGCGACCAGAAGCGGCACGCCGAGCGCTCGCCCCCAGGCCCGCCAGTCCGCCACGACGTCGCTGCTCTCGCACGCGCGGCAAAGCGTGAGCGACAATGCAGGATCCTTGTGCTGGAGCACAACGGCAATCGCGGGTGCCGATGCCGATGTTGCGGGCTCCATTCGGATCACCACTCCGAGATAGGCGGCGACCGGCAGGTTGACTGCCATCTTGATGCCGGATAGCGCGCGACGCAGGACCACATGCTCGCGGTGGAGCTCGACATGGCGAACCTGTCCATCGGCGGCGAAGTCGGCGTCCAGGAAGCGCAGCGGCAAAGCGAAAGGGTCGAGCCGTTCGGCACGGCTCGACCCCACGGCCCTTCCGGTTGTCGCTTGACGCCTCAAGCCTTACTCTCCCACCGGGTAAGCCCCGGTTTTTTTGCTCTCGCCGGAGTTTTCCCCCGATCCGTTGCTGCGAGGATGCCTGCGAGTTGTCGGAATCCGCTTAATGTTTCTGGTTAATCGCCGGTATTGGCCTTGCCACCGTGACTCATGCTTGACGGGAGGTTGCCGGCTTGTTTCAGATCCATGTCTTCGCTGCTTGATCCTTCCGCGCTGACCGATCTTGCTGAGCGTCTCGTATCGGCGGCCCGGCGCGCCGGCGCGGATGCGTCCGATGCCGTGGCCGTCCGATCGGTCTCGCTGGGTGTCGAGGTGCGCGACGGCGCAGTCGAAGAATCCGAACGCTCGGAAGGCGACGATGTGGGACTGCGCGTGCTCCTCGGGCGCCGACAGGCCGTTGTGTCGACAAACGACATCAAAGCCGATGTATCCCAGCTCGCTGATCGCGCTCTCGCGATGGCGAGAGCAGCGTCGGAGGATCCGTTCGCGGGACTTGCGGATTCCGGACTGCTGGCCCGTGACATTCCTGATCTCGACCTCCTCGATCCGGAGCTTCCGAGCGTCAGCACGTTGGAAGCGCGGGCCCGATGCGCCGAAGCTGCCGCGCTGGAGATCAAAGGCGTCGCGAAGTCCGGCGGTGCATCGGCATCGGCTGGGATCGGCGGAATGGTGCTGGTGACGAGTGCCGGGTTTCGCGGTGCGTATCTCAGTTCGGGTCAGAGCATCTCGATGACGGCCATCGCCGGTGAAGGTACCGCGATGGAGCGTGACTACGATTATTCCAGCGCCCTGCACGGTTCCGATCTCGAATCGCCTGAGAAAGTCGGACGCACTGCCGGAGAGCGCGCGGTCGCGCGGCTCAATCCACGCAAAGTCGAAACGAAGCGCGTGCCCGTCATCTTCGACCGTCGGGTGGCGGGTTCGCTCGTCAGCCATCTTGCCGGGGCGATCAACGGCACTGCCGTCGCACGCAAGACGAGCTTCCTCAGGGACAAGCTTGGGGAGCAGCTCTTCCAGCCAGGCATTCGCGTGGTTGATGATCCGTTGCGCCCGCGCGGTTTACGTTCTCGCCCCTTCGATGCCGAGGGTGTAGCCGGCAAGCCGCGAGCAATGGTGGAGGATGGCGTGCTCACGTCCTGGTTCCTCGACTGCGCAACCGCCCGCGAGCTCGGATTGACAACGACCGGCCACGCGCAGCGCGGTGTATCGTCCACACCCTCACCCGGATCCAGCAACCTGCAGCTCTCGCCCGGCAACGATCCACCCGAGCTGCTGATCTCGGATATTGCGGAGGGCTTCTTCATCACCAGCTTGATCGGCATGGGCGTGAACCAAGTCACTGGGGATTACAGCCGAGGTGCATCGGGCTTCTGGATTGAGAACGGCAAGCGCAGCTTCCCGGTCAGCGAGGTGACCGTTGCCGGCAATCTCCTGGACATGTTTCGGGTACTTTCGCCCGCCAATGACCTCGAGTTTCGGTTTGGCATCGACGCGCCGACGGTGCGCGTGGAGGGTCTCACCGTTGCTGGACGCTAATCCCGCGCCCGATTACGTCGGCGTGCGCGACCGTCTGGCTGAGGCCGTGCGGGAGGCGGGTCTCTTGGCGCTCACCACGTTTCGGGGCGAGCTCAAGAGCTGGATCAAAGGGAAATCGTCGCCGGTCAGCGAAGCGGATCTCGCGGTAGATGCGTTGTTGCGCGAACGGCTGCTGGCCATCCGCAACGCTGCCTGGCTATCGGAGGAAACGGAGGACGATCCGGTCCGGCTGCACAAGCCGGAGACATGGATAGTCGATCCAATTGACGGCACGCGCGCCTATCTTGCGGGCTCACCCGATTGGGCGATCTCGACCGCGTTGGTGAGTGAAAGCCGGCCGGTAGTTGCCGCACTCTATGCTCCGGTGACGGACGAGCTGTTCCTGTCCGTCGTCGGACAAGGGGCGACCCTCAACAATACACCGATCCATGCGAGCGCCGGTGAGCACATCGCCGGTGCAAGGTTCTCCGGCGCAAAGCAGCGCCTGGATAGCCTTGCCGCAGTGGAGCCGCGCATCCAGAGGAGCGCGCGCGTGCCGTCGCTTGCGCTGCGTCTCGCGCGGGTGGCGAGCGGAGCGCTCGATGGCACGTTTGCCGCGCCGAGCAGTCACGACTGGGATCTTGCCGCGGCCGATCTTTTGCTGCACGAAGCCGGCGGGGCGCTCACGACATTGACCGGCGAATTGTTGGTTTACAACCAGCCTGATCCGGTACACGGGGCGTTGCTGGCAGCCGGGCGTCAGCGTCATGCAGTCTTGCTCGAGCTCATTCGGGATCGACTCGCCGAGTTTGCATGATTCCGATTGTTTTGCTCCGGGGACAAGAAGCGGATGTCGAATCAAGCGGAACACGGCCAGTTGCTCCATCTCGTCTTCGGCGGCGAGCTTACAGACCTGGAAAAGGTCGAGTTCAGGGATCTCGGCAAGCTGGACATCGTGGGCATTTATCCGAATTACGCGAGCGCCTATGCGGCGTGGAAAGCCAAGGCGCAACAGACAGTCGATAACGCTCACATGCGCTATTTCATTGTGCACATGCACCGCCTTCTTGATCCCGGCGCCGACACGGATGTCGGCCGCTGAGCGCCGACCCTCTGTAGATGTCGTGGTCCAGGCGCCTTTTTCGCTCGCGCGGGTTTCAGGTCGGGGCAGCCGTCCTCGCAGCCGGGTATCTACGGCTGGTCTGGAAGACGACCTCGTTCGTGACGGAGCCGCCGGACATCTACGAACGGGCTGCCCGCGACAGTCCGGTCATTCTGGCTTTTTGGCACGGCCAACATTTCCTGACCCCGTTCATCAAGCGCGCGGGAGAGCACCGGGCGAAAGTCTTGATTTCGCGTCACCGCGACGGCGAGCTCAATGCGCAGATTGCAGAACGGTTGGGGGTCGAAGCGATCCGCGGTTCCGGGAATCTGGGCAGCGAGTTTGTCGGCAAGGGTGGCGTGAGCGCTTTCAGGGAAATGCTCGCGGCACTGGCGGAAGGCTACAATGTCGCGCTGACGGCGGACGTTCCGAAGGTCGCCCGGGTGGCAGGCCTCGGCATCGTCAAGCTCGCGAGCGCATCCGGCCGCCCAATCTATCCTCTCGCAATCGCAACCAGGCGCCGCATCGAGCTCAAGACATGGGATCGTACCACCATCAATCTGCCGTTCACTCGGGGTGCCGCGGTGATCGGCGACCCTATCCGTGTGCCGGCCAATGGGAGTGCCGCGGCGCTGGAAAGCGCGCGTTGTGCGCTGCAGGGCTCGCTCGACACGGCTACCGCGCGCGCCTATGCCAGCCTGGATCGGCCCTAGAGCGTCTCCGGCAAAAGCATCTTCTCGAGGATTGACCCGAGGGTGTGAACCGGTTCCCCGAAAAGGAGATGCTCAAAAAAACAGCTGCGGGGGATGACGTTTCGCAAAAAGTCACCCCGACTAGGAGACGCACCACTGGTGCAAGCCTTTCCCCTCGCGTTGCAAGCATACCGGCTGCTGACCGCGGCGGCTGCGCCGCTTGCTCCGGCGCTCATCTCCCATCGGCTCAAGCGCCGCAAGGAACATCCCTCGCGTCTGCGCGAACGCTACGGACAAACTGAACTGTCGCGTCCCGCCGGGTCGCTGGTTTGGATTCACTGCGCAAGCGTCGGCGAGTTGCTCACAGTGGTTCCGCTGATTGGATGTATCCGGAAAAAAGGCTTCAGTGTCCTCTGCACTTCCGGCACGGTGACCTCGGCCAACATTGCGGCTACGCGATTGCCCGCGGGGACCATTCATCAATTCGTCACGCTTGACGCTCCGCCTTTCGTGAATCGCTTCTTCGATCACTGGCGGCCTGATCTCGGCTTGTTTGTGGAATCGGATCTGTGGCCCAACCTGATCATGACGGCCGCACAGCGCGGCATCCCGCTGATCCTGTTGAACGCCCGGCTGTCGGAGCGCTCGTTCGAGCGCTGGCGGTGGGCTCCGCACACCATAGCATCGCTGCTCCGCTGCTTTGATCTTTGCCTCGCCCAATCCGCAACCCATGCCGGACGCTATCGCGATCTGGGCGCGCCTCGCGTTGCCACCACCGGCAATCTCAAGCTCGACGCACCGGAGCCGCCCGCAGATGCGCATGCGCTTGCGCAGCTCAAGGCTGCCATAGGAGAGCGCAAGGTGCTGGCTGGCGCATCAACGCATGCCGGTGAGGAGGCAGCACTGATCGAAGCGCATCGACGGCTGCGCAATTCATTTCCGCAGCTTCTCACCATGATTGCTCCGCGCCATCCCGAACGCGGGCGTGAGGTGGTGGAAATGGCGCGCGAAGCCGATCTTGCGGTGAGGTTGCGCTCACGCGCGGAACTGCCGGATGACGGCACCGCCATTTATGTGGTGGACACCATGGGGGAGCTTGGATTGGTGTATCGGCTCGCGCCGATCGTTTTCGTGGGCGGCTCGCTCGCGACCCATGGGGGCCAGAATCCAATCGAGCCGGCGAAGCTCGGTGCCGCCATTCTGCATGGGCCGCACGTCTGGAACTTCGCGGAAATCTATTCCGCGCTGGACAGTACGCATGGCGCCGCGCAGGTCACTGACGTGGGTAAGCTTGCGGGGCGCGTGGGCGCGTGGCTCAAAGATGCGGGCGAACGCACCGCGGCCGTTGCCGCGGCGCGCTCCACGGTCACAAGTCTGGGCGGCGCTCTCACGCGCACCCTGGCTGCGCTCGATCCCTATCTGATGCAGATTCGGCTGGAACGCCGCCCTCCCGATGCGTGAGCCGCCATTCTGGTGGAGTGAGCGGGCCGGGATGGCGGCGCGCGTGCTTGCTCCGGTGGCTATGTTCTACGGCGCTGCCGCGCAGATGCGCTTGAGCCGGCGCGGCCATCGTGCGGCTGCGCCTGTCATCTGCATCGGAAATCTCACAGTAGGCGGTGCCGGAAAGACGCCGACCGCTCTGATGACGGCGCGGATGCTGCAAGAGGCGGGCGAGCAGCCGATGTTCCTGACCCGTGGGTATGGCGGCAAGCTCGCCGGCCCGGTTCTGGTCGAGCCGAAACACCACCTCGCGGCAGACGTGGGCGATGAGCCTCTTCTCCTCGCCCATGCCGCACCGACAGTTGTCGCGCGTGCCCGGATGCCCGGCGCTCGCAGCGCAATCTCTGCCGGCGCAACCGTGATCGTGATGGATGACGGCTTCCAGAATCCGGCGCTGCGCAAAGACGTTGCGCTGCTCGTCGTCGACGAGCGACGCGGCATCGGCAACCGGCATGTCATTCCGGCGGGCCCATTGCGCGCGCCGCTTGCGGCCCAGCTCGCTCGCGCGCACGCGCTTGTCGCGGTCGGAACGCCCTCGCGCGGCGCGGAGGTAACGGCGCAAGCGCGCACGCGCAATCTTCTGGTGTTCCGGGCGAGTCTGCAGGGCGACAAGCAATTCATTGCCGCGCTCGGTCCGGGCCGCGTGTTGGCGTTCGCCGGCATCGGCGATCCGGAGAAGTTCTTTGCGACCCTTTCGGACGCAGGGGTGAGCCTGGCTGCAACCCAAAGCTTCCCCGATCACCACCGCTATACCCGGGCGGAGGCGCAGGCTCTATGCAAGCAGGCCGAGCACGACGGGCTCATTCTGGTAACAACCGAGAAGGATCTGGTCCGCATGCGCGGGGACGATGCGGTGGAGGAGCTCGCTGCTCAGGCCCACGCGCTGCCTGTCGCGCTCGTCTTCGATGAGGAGCACGCGTTCAAGGCATTTTTGCTGGAACGGCTTGCGGCCGCGAAGGGTTCGCGCACGTAAGATCACCGCGCGAGTGGCCGAACAGCTGTGTCGCTGCATGTCCGTGATTATTGCATTCCGGACTCCCGCAAGCGCTCAGCTTTTGAGACGATAGCCTGTCTTGAAGATCCACCATACGGCAGACAGGCAGGCACCCAGAAACAGGGCCGTCATCGCAAGGCTTACGGCAACGTTCACGTCGGCAACCTCGAAGAACGCCCAGCGGAATCCACTGACCAGATAGACCACCGGATTGAACAAGGTGATGGTCTGCCAGGCAGGGGGCAACACATTGATCGAGTAGAAGCTCCCGCCCAGAAAAGTGAGCGGCGTGATCACCAGCAGAGGTACGACCTGCAGCTTCTCGAAGCCGTCCGCCGCGATGCCAATGATGAAACCGAGCAAGCTGAAAGTTAGCGCCGTGAGCACCAGGAACATGATCATCCAAAAGGGATGGGCTATGCGCAGCGGCACACAGAAGCTTGCCGTGAGCAGGATGATGAGACCCAGAATGATCGACTTGGTGGCGGCCGCACCGACATAGCCGAGAACGATCTCGAGATACGAGACCGGCGCCGAGAGGATCTCGTAGATGGTCCCGGTGAACCGGGGAAAATAGATGCCGAAGGATGCATTCATCACGCTCTGCGTCAGAAGCGTGAGCATGATCAATCCGGGCACGATGAACGCCCCATAGGTCACGCCTTCGATCTCGGTGATGCGCGAGCCAATAGCCGCGCCAAACACGACGAAATACAGCGAAGTCGAAATGACCGGGGAGACGATGCTCTGGAGCAGCGTGCGCCCGGTGCGTGCCATCTCGAACCGGTAAATTGCGTGGACCGCGCGCAGGTTCATCATCTCTGCCTCAACAGATCCACGAAGATGTCTTCCAGCGAGCTTTGGCTGGTCTCCAGGTCGCGGAACCTGATTCCTGCCTGGCGCAGATCCTGCAGCAGGCCGGTGATGCCCGTGCGTTCGCCCTGGGCATCATAGTTGTAAACCAACGCGCGGCCGCCGTCCGTCAAGCTCAGAGAATACATGCCGAGCTCGGGCGGTATCGCTTCGAGCTTCTGTTGCAGATGCAAGGTGAGCTGCTTGTTGCCCAGCTTGCGCATGAGCTCGGCCTTGTCTTCGACCAGAATGAGCTCGCCGTGATTGATCACACCGATGCGGTCGGCCATCTCTTCCGCCTCCTCGATGTAATGCGTGGTCAGGATGATGGTGACGCCCGATGCGCGCAGCGCCTGCACGTTGCGCCACATATCCTGGCGCAATCGCACATCGACCCCGGCCGTGGGCTCATCCAGAAACAGGATCTGCGGCTCGTGTGCCAGCGCCTTCGCGATCAGCACCCGCCGCTTCATGCCGCCCGAAAGCGTCATGATCTTGCTGTCCTTCCTGTCCAACAGTGAGAGCTCCTTCAGCACTTTTTCGACGTAAGCTGGATTGTGCGGCTTGCCGAACAGACCGCGGCTGAACGTCACCGTGGCCCATACCGTCTCGAACGCGTCGGTATGAAGCTCCTGCGGAACGAGGCCGATCATGGATCGCGCAGCGCGGTAGTCCACAATGATGTCATGCCCGGCGACGCAAACCCTTCCTTGCGACGGGGTCACTATCCCGCAGACAATGTTGATGAGGGTTGTCTTCCCCGCGCCATTGGGCCCCAGCAGCGCAAAAATCTCGCCGCGGCGGACGTCGAGATTGACACGTTTGAGAGCGTTGAAACCCGATGCGTAGGTTTTCGACAGGTTCTCGATCGAGAGGGCCGGCTGCATGCCGACGGCGATAGCGGATGCCCCGCTTGCGCGCTACCCCTAGTGCCCGCTTCCGAAGTTCGTGATACTGCGGGGCGCCGGTCGCGCAAGGACCCGTCAATCGCGAAGGGGCGGCAGCAGCTGCTCCGGATGGTCCTCAACAACATGTCCCAGGGGGTAATGATGTTCGCGCCGGACACCCGCCTGGTCTTTTGCAATCGGCGCTACTGCGAATATTTCGAATCTTGGAAAACGTTGGAGCGCCTAGCCATGCGCGCGACCCGCTACTGGTCGATGCGGCCGAAGTGTCCGCACCGCCGCTTCCAGAATGTGCTACTCTTTCGCGCCGATTGGGGTTACCCTGAGGCTCTGGATCCGAGCACATGCGGCGCCGAGACTTCATCGCATTGGCGGGCAGCGCGGCCACGAGCTGGCCGCTTCGCGCGATCGCGCAGCAACCCAAGGGGCTGCGCGTCGGCTACTCGGGAATGCTCCCGCGAGGAGCCGCGCATTACGCCGCTTTCGAGCAACGGATGGCCGAGCTGGGCTACGTGCAGGGCCGTAATTTCACTTTCGAGTATATCCAGTCGCCAGGCATCGGAGGCTACGATCAGACCTACCGCGAGCTGGCCGGGCGGGGTGTCGACTTGCTGCTCGCGGGGGGCAACGAACCGGCGCTGCTGGCCGCGCGGGCAGTTGCGGGTGCGCTTCCCGTCGTTTTTTTCGCCATCGATTTCGATCCGGTCGAGAAGGGCTACGTTGCGAGCATGTCCCATCCCGGCCACAACACGACCGGGATATTCGCCAGCCAGCTCGAGTTGGCGGGCAAACGCATCGAGATCCTGCGCGATGCCTTCCCCAATGCGCACCGCGTGGGGCTTCTTTCAGACGCGGCATCACGGGAGCAGGCTGACGCGGCTCTACCGGTGGCGCGGCAACTCGGGTTCGAGCCGCGTTTGCTGGAAGTGGTCGGAGAGCCGCCGGACTATGTGGCAGCGCTGATGGCGATGGATGATTCGCGGGGCGAACCGGTCATGGTCCCCGCGACTCCAATCTTCCTGCGCGATCGCGCAACCCTTGCGCGGCTGCTGATCGAGCATCGGACACCCTCCATAAGCGCCTTCCGGGAAGTCATGGAGGCGGGCGCGCTCATGAGTTATGGGGTGAATCTTGTCGACGTATTTCGCGACGTCGCGGGCATCGTCGATCAGGTCGCGAAGGGCGCCAAGGCCGGCGAGACTCCCATGCGGCAGCTCTCGCATTTCCACATGGCCGTGAATCTGAAGACCGCCAAAGCGCTCGGTCTCGAGATCTCGCCCATGCTGCTTGCCCGCGCCGATGAGGTGATCGAGTAGGTTGGGGAAAGCTGCGTGCACGTTCGTAGGGCGGGTTAGATTAGCGGCCAAGATCGTCCTGACGAGATTGGCCGCGTAACCCGCCATGAGGAGCGCGCTTGCTGCGCAGCACTCCGCCCTACCGCTTCGTAGGGGCGCGCGAGGCCTGCCTTATTTCATCTCGCCGAGGCGGATGGCGAAATTGGGCAGCGCGGTTGTCGTGAGTGTCTCTTTCGGCCCGCGTTCCACAATCGAGGTCCAGCCATCACCAGATGACCCGGTGTGAATCCAGGTGATGCACCGTTTGGCATCGATCACCCAGAATTCACGAATGCCATGGCGGGCATAAAGGCGCGCCTTGATGCTGCGATCATAGCGCATGCTCGAGGCGGCAACCTCGATGAGCAGCAGGACATCCTCCGGACGGGGCTGCGCAAATGTGTCGGGGGCGACGTCGTAGACCGACTTCGATATGACGGCGAGGTCCGGCTCGACCAGAATGTCGTGCGCGAGCTGAATGGTGCCTTCAACAGACACGAATGTGTGATCCGGCGCCGCCCGAACGAGAGCTGTGGTCAATGTGTTTTTGATGCGCTCATGCGCAACGTGCTTGGGCGACATCATCACGAGATCCCCCTCGATCAACTCAAATCGCTCGTCTTCGCCGAAGATGCCGGATTTCATCATCCGGTGGATATCATCCACGGTGAACGCCCGCCGCGGCAAACCGTCGGCTGCCCGAGCCACTGCGATGTTCATGCGGGTGCTCCCATCGTCGTGTTGTTCCTGAATTGGGACAGATATAGCGATGATCGACCCAGCCGTGCATATAATCGCGCATTCTGACCGCCGCGACCGTCCTCTGACAAGGTCCCCTCATGTTGACCTCGCTTGATCCAAACGATGCCGTGCTGGGCGACATCGAAACGCCTGCCCTCGTCATCGAGGCGGCTGCGCTCGATGCCAACATCGAGCGCATGCAGGCTGCCGCGCGCGCAGCCGGGATCTCGCTGCGCCCACATGCAAAGACCCACAAGTCGCCTGACATCGCTCGCCGGCAGCGCCAGGTTGGCGCAATCGGCATAGGCTGCGCCACGCTGCGAGAGGCGGAGGATATGAGTGCGGCCGGCGTATCGGACCTGCTCATCACCTCCCCCATGGTGGGCCGCGACAAGCTTGGCCGGGTGGTTGCGCTGCACCGCCGCTCCCCCATCATGCTGGTTGTCGACCATCCCTCGCAGGTGGGTGCCATTGCGACCGCGCTTAGCGCGGACGATCTACCGGTTCCGGTCCTTCTCGATGTGGATGTCGGCCAGGCGCGAACCGGGATCGTAAGCCCAGACGATGCCGTCGCGCTCGCGCGGAAAATCCGGAGCAGTCCGCGGCTACGTTTTGCCGGACTGCAAGGCTATGCCGGACACATCCAGCACATCATCGATGGGAACGAGCGCAGGCAAGGCACCGAGCGCGCGGCGGCCCTCCTGCGGGCTGTTGCCGAAGCGGCGCGCGGGGAGAACCTTCCCGTTGACATCATCTCCGGCAGCGGCACGGGTACGAGCGCGTTCGATCTCGCCGGCAACTGCTACACCGAGCTTCAGACCGGCTCGTACGTGTTCATGGACGCGGACTACGGTCGCCTGCGCGAGCCCGACGGGGCGGAGCTGCCGTATCAGCATGCGCTGTTTGTGCTGGCGGCGGTCGTTTCCGCCAATCGCGCGGGGCAGGTGACGGTCGATGCCGGGACCAAGGCACTTGCCGTCAACGGACCGGCGCCGGACCGCTTCATCGGTGTTCCCGCCGGCAGCAGCTACGCGTTTGCGGGAGATGAGCACGGCACCATCACATTGCCGCCTGGGGCAGCGGCACCGGCCGTCGGCAGGCGCGTCCTCATCGGCGCAACCCACTGTGACCCGACTGTGAATCTGCACAGCAGCTATCGCGTGGTGAACGCGGATGGCAGCGTCGCGCGCTGGCCCATCGTCGGCCGCTACGGCTGATCCGAAGCTCGTAGGGCGGATTAGATTAGCCACAAATCGGCAACATCGATTTGTGGCGTAACC
>DATBYX010000069.1:0-5175 GCA_036513475.1 Xanthobacteraceae bacterium
GTGCGCCGGATTGCCAGCAACCTCAGCATCCTGATTGTCGAGCACGACATGCAGGTCGTCATGGAGCTGGCGCACCGCATCACGGTCTTTCACTACGGCCGGGTGCTTGCGGAAGGAAGCCCGGCGGACATCCAGGGCAACCCGCGAGTGCAGGAGGTGTACCTCAAGACATGAACCCGGCGGACGGCAACACTGCTCCCCTTGTCCACGTCGAGGACATCGACACCTACTACGGCAAGAGCCACATTCTGCATGGCGTCTCGCTGGAAGTGGGTCGGGGAGAGGTTGTTGGCCTTCTCGGGCGCAACGGCGTCGGCAAGAGCACCACGCTCAAGACGATCATGGGGCTGGTCAGTCCACGCCGGGGCAAGGTTATATACGAAGGACGCGTCGTCACCGGCCTGCCGGCGCACCGGCTGGCGCGGATCGGGATCGCCTATGTTCCCGAAGACCGGCGCATCTTCCGCCTTCTTACGGTGATGGAGAACCTGCGCACCGGTTTCGATCGTCGCGGGGTGAGCGAGGCTCGCAGGCAGGAGCTGCTCGCGAAGGTCTTTGGTTATTTCCCGGTACTGGCCGAACGTCGCAATCAGGCCGGCGGGACCCTCTCGGGAGGCGAGCAGCAGATGCTTGCGATCGCGCGAGCGATGATGCTCGAGCCGAAGATCATTCTCCTGGATGAACCCACCGAAGGTCTGATGCCGCGGATGATCTCGCAAATCCGCGAGATCATCGAGGTGCTGCACCGGGAAGGAGTTGCGATCCTGCTGGTGGAGCAGAACGTGCCGCTTACTCTCGCCGCGAGCCAACGCGTCTACATCATGGAAAAGGGTACCGTGCGGCATCACTGCCCCTCCTCCGAGCTCAAAGTGAACGACGCAGTCATTCACCAATACCTCGGAGTCTAGGATGGAGCTCGTGGCCGAGTTTCTCCACGCCATTCCTTACGACCAGATTCTGATCCAGACGCTCAACGGCATCGTCGCCGGCATGATCCTGGCACTCGTTGCCTCGGGCCTGACGCTCATTTTCGGAATCATGGATGTCGTGAACTTCGCACACGGCGAGCTGTTCATGCTTGGCGCCTATGTGGGCGTGATCATTATTGCAGCTACCGGCAATTTCTGGCTCGCTCTCATCGTCGCTACTCTGATCGTTGCGGTACTCGGGGCGGCGCTGCAGATCACGACCCTGCGTCCGCTGCTGGGCCGCGACCCGCTGACCACGATTCTTGCGACTTTCGGCCTCTCGCTGGTGCTGCAGAACTACGCGCTGTGGCAGTTCGGCCCGGTGGCACGGAAGATCCAGGAGCCGTTCACAGGCAGTTTCTCGATCTTCTACCTGCAGTATCCCTGGTATCGAGTCCTGATCGCGGCACTCTCGGCCGCGATCATCGGCGGCTTCTGGCTGTTTCTCAAACACGGCACCTATGGGATCTGGATCCGCGCAACGACGCAGGATCGCGTCATGGCGCAGGCGATGGGCATTCCGGTGCCTTGGGTGCATACCGCCGCGTTCGCGATCGGGGCCGGCATGGCGGCAGCGAGCGGCGTGCTGTTTGCTCCCCTGGTTGGCGTGACCCATGCCATGGGACTGGACTGGGTCCTCAAGGCCTTCATCGTGGTGGTGGTGGGCGGCATGGGCAATCTCGGCGGCTCAATTGCCGCATCCATCTTCATCAGCCTGCTTGAGTCCTATGCCTCGATCTGGCTCGACCCGGCGCAAGCCGTCATTGTCTCCTTTGTAGTTCTCATCTTGACCCTGCTGTTCCGGCCGACCGGCCTGTTCGTTCCGACACCAAAATGAGGAAGGGCACCGACAGGCTGTACTGGGCGGGATTTTCGCTCATCCTGGCGCTCCTGATCGTGGCGCCGCTTGTGCTCCCGGAGTTCTGGCAACGTTTTGTGACGGAGATTCTGATTTGGGGACTGCTCGCGATGTCCTCGGACATCCTCATCGGGTACACCGGGATGGTGTCGTTCGGGCACTCCGCTTTTTTCGGTCTTGGCATGTATGGCGCGGCAGCGGCTCTGATCTCGGTCAAGCCGCCCAACATCTGGCTCGCACTCGGGTATGGCCTCATCGGCTCCGCGGGGGTGGCGCTGTTTGTCGCATATTTCTCGACCAGGCTGCGCGACATCTATTTCGCGATCACCACCCTCATTTTCTCGCAGATCTTCTACGTCATCATTTTCACCTGGACCGAAGTCACAGGCGGCGAGAACGGGCTCACCTTCAGCCGGCCGGCGCTCGCAATTCCGGGTCTGTTCTCGTTGCCGTTCACGCCGGACACGCTGCACTGGTTCGTGCTCGGCGTGGTCACCGCCTCTTATCTGATGCTGCGCCGCATCACTCAGTCGCCGTTTGGCATGGTGCTGCAGTCCATCCGCGAGAACGAGGCGCGTACCCGCGCGATCGGCTACGCCGTCGAGCGCTACAAGATGGTAGCGGTGATGCTCTCCGGCCTGTTTGCAGGACTGGCCGGCGTCCTCTATGCCGTGCAAAACCGATTCGCCGCCCCCGATTTCGTTTACTTTCTGGTTTCCGGCGAGACGGTTATCTTCAATGTGATGGGCGGGATCGGCACGCTGGTTGGGCCGATCGCCGGGGCTGCTTTCTATCTGCTTCTGCGCGAGGCCTTCTCGCGTTTCTTGACCGAGTACTACCTCATTCCCGTCGGGATCATCTTCATCGCTATGATCATTTTCGTGCCCCAGGGACTGCTGGGCTTCCTGCGGCGTCGGCTCAACCAGTAGCGCTGGCGCGGCGCGCGGCTCTCCATTAGCATTCGGGCATTCACCAAGGCGGGATCCGGAGGCGGAGGCATGGCCAAGTTCGGCATTGGGCAAGCAGTGCGGCGCGTGGAAGATCAGCGCTTTCTGCTCGGCAGAGGCCGGTACGTCGATGACATCAGCTTGCCCGGCCAATGCCACGGCGTGACCGTGCTCTCACCGCACGCGCATGCGCGCATCAAGCGCATCGACGTGTCCACCGCCAGGGCCGCGCCAGGGGTGCTCTGCGTGCTCACCGGCGCCGATGCTGCGGCGGAGAAGTTGGGCAGCTTCACCGCTCATCTCATGCCCGAGGATTTCGGCGCGCCCAAAGGGCACCGCACCTTTCAGGGCGTGCTCACGGGCGACAAGGCGCGGTTTGTCGGCGACCGCGTGGCCTTCGTGGTTGCAGAGACGCTCGCTCAAGCCCGCGACGCGGCCGAGCAAGTGCAGGTCGAGTACGAGGAGTTGCCGACCGTGATCGATCTCGAGGACGCGGCGAAAGAGGGCGCGCCGAAGGTCTGGGAAGACTGCCCGCAAGGCAATGTCGGGTTCCGGCTGATGTTCGGCAACAAGGAAGCAACTGATGCGGCCTTCGCCGGTGCCAGGCACGTGGTAAAGCTGCGCGTCGAGAACAACCGCGTGTCGCCCGTTGCGATGGAGCCGCGCGTCGCCATCGGCGACTACAACGCGGCCGAAGATCACTACACCCTCTACACCGCCTCGCAGAACCCCCACGGCGTGCGCCAGGAGATGTCGCACATCTTGCACGCTCCCGAGAACCAGATCCGCGTCATCTCGCCCGACGTCGGCGGCGGATTCGGACTCAAGGGCAATCCGTTTCCCGACGACGCGCTGGTGCTGTGGGCTTCGCGCCGTATCCGACGTCCGGTCAAGTGGGTTGCCACTCGCTCGGAAAGCATGCTCACCGATCACTGCGGTCGCGAGACGGTCTACTACGGCGAGCTCGCCCTTAACGAAGAGGGCAAGATACTGGCGCTGCGCGCGCGATGCCTGTTCCAGCTGGGCGCCTATTTCGTGGGCGCGGCCCTGGCGCCCGGGGCTTTCGCAGTACGTTTCATTCCGGAGGCGTACGATATCCAGACCATGCACATCACGTCGCAGGGTCTGTTCACCAACACCTCGCAGTGCGGGCCGTACCGTGGAGCCGGCCGTCCCGAGGCGGCGTATTTCACCGAGCGGCTGATCGAGCATGCCGCGCGAACACTTGACATGGATCCTGCGGAAATCCGCCGCCGCAATCTTATTCGGCCTGAGAAGCTGCCCTATGCGACGCCAACGCTCTGGAATTACGACAGCGGCGAGTTCGAGCGCCTGATGGATCAATGCATTGAAGCAAGCGACTGGAAGGGATTTGCGGCGCGCAAGCGCGCCACGGAGAAGAACGGCAAACTGCGTGGCCGCGCGGTCAGCTACTACATCGAGTTTGGCGGCATCTTTAACGACCGCATGGATCTACGGTTCAACCCCGACGGCACATTGACGATCCTGGGGGGCACCCATTCCCACGGGCAGGGCCACGCCACAGTCTTCGCACAGCTCGCGCACGAGTGGCTCAATGTGCCGCTCGAATCCATCCGCTATGTGCAGGGTGACACGGCCCAGGTGCCGATCGGGCGCGGTACCTATGGCGCCCGCAGCGCCATCGTCGGCGGCAATGCTCTCAAGGCAGCGAGCGACTCCATTATCGAGAGGGCCAAGCCGATGGCGGCCACGTTGATGGAGGCCGACCCAGTGGACGTCGAGTTTAAGGACGGACAATTCCGCGTGGTCGGCACGGACAAGGCGATCAGCATCATCGATGTCGCCAAGGCAGCGTACGCTCCGGCTGGTCCCCTCACGGACAAGTTCGGCGTCGGGCTGCAATCAACGGGCAGCTACAGTCCCAATCCGCCGAGCCATCCCAACGGATCTCACGTTTGCGAGCTGGAAGTGGACCCGGAAACCGGCGAGGTGGTGGTCGACCGCTATTTCGTGGTCGATGATCTCGGACGCGTGCTCAATCCCCTCATCGTACGCGGGCAGATTCACGGCGGTGTGGTGCAAGGGCTCGGCCAGGCCCTCATGGAGCATCAGGTCTATGATCGCCAGTCCGGGCAGCTGTTGTCCGGCAGCTTCATGGATTACGGCATGCCGCGCGCCGACACCATGCCGGAAATCGAGGCGCAGCTGGAAGAGATCCCCTGCAGGACCAACCCCCTGGGGGTGAAGGGTATTGGGGAGTCAGGCACCATCGGTGCGCCGCCGACGGTGATCAACGCTCTTATCGATGCGCTCAAGCCGCTCGGGATCGATCAGATCGATATGCCGGCAACGCCGGGGCGGGTCTGGCAGGCCATCGCGAATGCGCGCGGCGCGGCTGCTGCCCAGCCGGGCTAGCCCG
>DATBYX010000070.1:0-2954 GCA_036513475.1 Xanthobacteraceae bacterium
GACACGATCTTCCGGGCACGCTCGAGATCCACCATTCCGTTTGTGGGGTTTGCTGGCGTTTCGATATAAAGCGCCGCAATCGGCCCCTTGCCGCGGGCCGACTCGACGGCTTCTTCCATCGCCCTGTTGCCGCCCTCGCTATGAAAGCCGATCGAGGTCACACCGAATTGCGGCAAGATCTTCTTCAACAGGAAATCGGTGCCGCCATAGACGGGACCCGAATGGATGATCACCGTGCCCGGGCGCGCAAAGGCCCAGAGCGTGGTCGAGATCGCCGCCATGCCCGAGGCGAAGACGAGACTGGCCTCGGCCTGATCCCAGATAGCCAATCGATCCTCGAGCATTTCGAGGTCGGGATTGTTGATCCGGCTATAGATCAATCCGGGCTCTTCATTCGGGCGCTTTTGCCGCAAGCCGTAGGCGAGCTCGAAGAACTCTTTTCCGTCCTGCGCCGATCGAAAGACGAAAGTCGAGGTCTGGAAAATCGGCGGCTTGAGAGAGCGCTCGGACAGAAAAGGGTCATAACCATAGCCCATCATTAGGGTTTCCGGTGACAGCGCGCGATTTCCAAGAAATCTATTGTGACTGTCTGTCATGAGCGTCGCTCCGATTTGCATTTCGAAAAGTTAAATATCGAATCCCGCTCTCTCCAGGGGCGAGTCCGCTGCGAACCCGATTTGGGCCGGCCAGGGTCACCGGTTGGACGCGCGAGCGCACGAAGCACGAGGGCTAACTGCACCCGACGGCCGAGCGGGAAGGATACGCCGTCGCGCCCGGCGCCTCCTGCTCAAGGCTCGCGATGACGCGGCCGCGCGTCTCCGGTAGCAGCAAGAGCATGATGATCATTAGCCCATGGGCCAAAGTCGAGAACAGGGCAATCGCCGTGCCGGTGGAGACGCGCGGCCATGTCTTCCTTCCCCGGGACGGGGCCATTCTGCGCCTGGCGTGGTTGACGGCTTGTGAGCAGCCGGTGACAAACGCCTCCGGGAATGGGATCAATGGCGCTCGGAAGTCGCACCACCTGCGCCATCTTGCGATTGGGAGGCGGATGCGCCGTCGACTGACCGCTCGACTGTCGCCGCTCTTTAAAGCGGCAAAGCGCAGCCCGGACTGGCCGCTATCCGCCTTACCCTAGCGGAACTGCAATGGCCGCTTCGTCGCGCACCCGTTCCGGCCCCAACGTCTCCTTCGAGCGTGGCCACAGGGACCGGCTGATCGCACCAACCATGAAAAAGGTGAGCCCTGGGCTGAGCCCAACGGCAGCCGCGAT
Organism: Xanthobacteraceae bacterium; assembly: GCA_036513475.1. Classification (GTDB taxonomy): domain Bacteria; phylum Pseudomonadota; class Alphaproteobacteria; order Rhizobiales; family Xanthobacteraceae; genus VAZQ01. Next base: position 1,271 of record DATBYX010000070.1, read on the forward strand.
AATCCACAAGGCCCAGGCGGGCAGATTTTCCATTCCTCATGTTCCCCCGTTGCACCGGCGGGGAGGATGGCGCGGTGACAGTCAACAACTCGTCAACTCCTGCCCGATTACCAAGCCTACAACCTCGCGGTGCTCAGGGAACGGTGACCCCGAAGGAGCGGATAATTTCCGAGATCCCGACATCGCAATTTGCGCGCATCCGCGCCTGGGTGAAGTACGAGATGTCGGTTGCCCAAGTGGTGGGGATCTACGGGGTTGCCGTGGACGTGATCGAGCGCATTCTCCGACAAACCTGACGGGTCGATTCGTCGACCAAGGGGGCAGCGCACCAGCTCGCGGCTATGGCGGACCCGGAACGCGCGCGGCGTGCCGGCGAGCATGTTGTTCTCGTCCAGCGTCCTCTCTTAGCTTCACCCGCTACCCGATCGCGACCAAACGGACTGCTGTCACCCCGTGGGAGACGTGCCAAGGGGTTTCCGGATTCCACTGGCGCCCGTTTCACCATCGTTTGCTTTACTTACGTTTACCGAGTTTTACGGAGCTTAATTAGGTCTTGATCGCAAGGCATTCCATTTTTCTGATACCAGAGAGCCCATCGCGAGGCTGGCCATGAAGGATCTGAAAGTCGATTGGCGGAGATGGACGCCAGTCGAAAGAGGCATCGCAGTGTTGATTGCGTTAGGGATGCCGACCTTGGTCCCAGCGCTGCTCCTTCTAGGCGCAGGATAATTCGGCCAAAGTTTCACCTGCACCGATCACTGGGCATCATCAGAGGATGCTGACATGACTGTCGTTATCGGACCAGTTTTGAATAGTGCCGACGGGTACCAATTCGACACTTGGACCGCAGCTAGAGGGGTGACCCGCGGCTATCCCTATCGCCGGATTGAAGACGCATATTACGCGCGAAACGCCGAGATCAAGGCATCCACGCAGGGGCGCGCCTCGACCGCGATCGTATGCCAGACCCTCGACGAGTTCATCGTGAAACTCGCCGTGGATGGCTACCCCATCAATAAATCCTATCGCGGCCAAGAATCCGTGGTTGCAAACGTCTTTGCCATGCCGTGGCCTCCGTCAGTCCTGAACCTTGTTGAAGTCGTAGGCACCGACCCCTTGTAGCAGCAGAAACTGGCAGTCCTCACCGCCACCGTTCGAGATGCGGTGCGCCGTCTTCGGCGGGATCTGGTAGTGGGCGCCGGCAGCAAGCCGCTCGTCGCCGCGCGGCGCCCGCGTCTCGACCCGCAAAATGCCCACCAGGCAGAAATACCAGTCGGTGACCGCCGTGTGGTAGTGCCACGGGATTGCGTCGCCGGGCGCCAGCGTGTAGAGCCGCGCCCGCATGTCGCTGCCCTCCGCGATCGCCTCGATGTTCTTGACCGTATAGCTTGGGCCGGTCATCGCAGCCTCCATCGTGATGCTCGCGAGAACATATATGTGGTTCTAATTTTACAGGGCCGCCGCGGGCTGCTCCTCGAGCTGCAGCAGGCGCGCGAGCGCGCGCCGCGGCCCAGGTTACAAGCAAATGTGACGCGGACCAGCAAGCTGCAGCAGGCGCGCGAGCGCGCGCCGCGGCCGCACCAGGTCTTCGGTGCGGTCCAGGCGACGTCGGATCCGCTCGACATCCTGATAAACAGCCAATCCGACCTTGACGCCGTTGATCGGGGGATTCCTGCGGTCGCTC
>DATBYX010000071.1:0-5439 GCA_036513475.1 Xanthobacteraceae bacterium
GCATAGGCCTCGGCGATCGCATCCTCGGCGCGATAGTGATGCATCGGTAGTCCGGCGACGACGATCACGCGCTGACCCGCTTCGATCCGCAAGGTGCAGCGCGCATTGATGACCACGGTATTCGACGCCGCCGGCAAGGGCAGCGCCAAGGCTTCTTGGGCGCTCATGCGCCGGGCTAGAGCGGACAGGTTTGAGTCCGCAAGCTCCGCCGCAAAACCTTCGCCGTTTCAGCGGGATGCGTCTTGCAAGATCAAAAAACCGGACATGTATTGGTCCGCACCTCGGGGCACAGTAAGGCCAGTGATTTCAGCCGTGGAAATCGGCTATGTCAGGAGGTCTGAATTTACCCCCTTCTGTCAAGTCCGGGCCAATCGCCCAAATTAGGACATTCGGGATCTTCTACGGCCCGGGGCGCGGCCCATGCTGTTGGATTTTTGCGCGCACGTTGGCTGCGCCCAAGTTCTCACTCCCGCTGGGCTTCGGTAAGCATACGCGCGTGTTCTTCCTTCGTCCCGCGATGTTTTGGCGGATCCTTTGGCGGCGAGCATCTGGACTTGCGCTAAAGTGCTGGTCGGAGTGGCAGGATTTTAACCTGCGACCCCCTCGTCCCGAACGAGGTGCGCTACCAGACTGCGCTACACTCCGCCTGACCAGGAAGCCGGGATATATACCTAGCCGCCCGGCAGTTTCAAGCAGTCTCGACAGCCCTGTCAACGTGCGAAATCAGTTGGCCGCGAGCAGTTCGCGCAGCACGTCCTCGGCGCGCTCGACTACGAGGCTGATGTGCCCGGCATTCGGGACAATGTGCAGCTTGTGATTCGGCAACTTGGACGCAACGTATTTGGCACCTGCGGGAAACACCATATAACCCAATTCGCCGTGCCAGATGTTTACCTGCATGGTGATGTCCGACAGGGAAAAGCCCCAGTCCTTCAATTCAAGGGCGATCGATTCGACTGGGCCTCTCACACCGTTGCGGGACCCTTCGAGGATCATATCTTGAAAGTGCTGCTTAACCTCCGGGCGCTTCAGGATTTCAATGTCACTTTCAGTGTGACCTTTCACCTGCTTCATTGCATTGACCGGATCTTTGCGGATCTGCCACAGAATGTACCGGTAAATCGCTCTGGCCGCGAACGGAACGGTCTTCGCCAGCCGCGCCTGGAGAATCTCCTCAGCCATGAGGAACTGGCTGGCGTCAAGCTTCTCGCCATTGACCGCGAGCGGGGGTACGCCGCTGACCACGGCACAACCCTTCAGCCGCTCCGGGATGAACCGCGCACACGCAAGCGCGTACGGTGAGCCCGACGAGATGCCTGCAACGACAAACCGGTTCAGCCCAAGCGCATCGGCGAACTCGATCACGTCGGCTGGCCAGTCGACGGTCCGATAGCCTTTCACGTACGTCGATATGCCGAACCCAGGCCGGTCAATACCTATCACGCGGGCACCGAGCTGCTTGCCGGCCTCATCATAGTTCCTCGCCTCGAGGCGGCTTGACGGGCAACCGTGGAACTCGAGCATCGGCTCGCCCTTCGGGTCACCATACTCGGCGAAGCCGAGCGTGCGGCCGTCCTTCAGGATCAGGCGCTGTTCGGTGGGGTTGCTGATTCTCTCTGCCAATTTCTCCAACTCCTTGAGACTTGTCAGCACCAGTCTACGGGGTCATGGGAAGACCGTCCAGAAGCACTCGATGAAGCACTCGATGAATCATAGACAACGGCTGCGCCCAATTAGACGCCGAACATTTTGTTGCCTATCGCTGGCTCGTGGCGCTTGCGGTTGCTTTCCGGCGCAATGCCGAAGCATAGTGTGCCGAATGGTACTTCGGCCGGTGGCACTGAGCTGCCGAGCCAGAATGCCCGCATTCGGAGAATATTGGAGGGTAAGCGGACCCACTGCCGGGAGCTTGATACCGCTGAGCGTTGACAGATTGTCATATCGCCTCATCACCTCCTGAGTGACCCTTGCTATTTCATCACGCGCTGCGAACCTCGCATGCTTCGAGAGAGCGGGTCATGCGAATGCGATCTCATCGTATGGTGCAGGAAACGTATAGTGCAGGAAATGGACAGCTTCGGCTGCTCGTGCTAATTTAGTAGTACAAGTCGGCACCATACGGAGGAGCGCTCGGATGAAGACAAGAGCTTGCAACGTCCTCCTGGTTTTCCCTCGGTTCAACCCGCACTCGTTCTGGAGCTTGAGAGGCGTGCTGGATGTCGTCCGGGTGCGCTGTCCTGCTCCGCCGCTCGGCCTGATCACGCTTGCCGCGCTTCTTCCGCAAACATGGAATTTCAGGCTGATCGACCGCAATGCCGAAGACCTGGAGGACGATGATTTGAACTGGGCCGACCTGGTGATGACGGGCGGCATGCTTCCACAGCAGCCAGACGCGCTCTGCGTCATCGAACTATGCCGCACTCGCAATATTCCGGTTGTCGTCGGCGGCCCGGATGCGACCTCAAGCCCTCACGTCTATGGCAACGCCGATTTCCGGGTGCTCGGAGAGGCCGAAGGCATCATCGAGCAGTTCATCCAGGCATGGACGGGCGGGGCCACAACAGGGCTGTTCGAAGCCGAGAAGTTTACAGCCGATGTTACGAAAAGTCCGACCCCACGCTTCGATCTGCTCAAGATGAAGCATTACCAGTTTGTCGGGGTGCAGTTCTCGCGCGGTTGCCCTTTTAATTGTGAGTTTTGCGACATCATCGAGCTTTATGGCCGTGTTCCCCGCACGAAGACCGCAGAGCAGATACTGGCTGAGCTCGATGCGCTCTTAGCCCTCGGCTACCGCGGTCACGTCGATTTCGTCGATGACAACCTCATTGGTAATAAAAAATCGCTAAAACGCTTTCTTCCCGCATTGCAGCGGTGGCAAAGCGAGCGAGGCTACCCGTTCAAATTCTCGACGGAAGCTTCGATCAATCTTGCGGATGACGCCGAGCTTCTGCGAATGATGCGGGACGCGAATTTCTTCATCGTATTCGTCGGTATCGAAAGCCCGAACACCGATACGCTTATAGCAATGCAGAAAAAGCAGAATACGCGACGCAGTCTGGCGGATAGCGTGCATAGGATTTACGGCGCAGGCATGGTCGTATCCGCCGGGTTCATCCTTGGGTTTGACAACGAGCCCGACAGCGTGTCTGCAGCCATGGTCGAATGCATCAAGGCAACCGGTATTCCCGCTTGCATGGTAGGGCTGCTCACTGCACTGCCAAACACCCAGCTGTCGCGACGACTGCAGAAGGAGGGCCGACTCTTTGCGGACTATGAGGTCGTGAAAAATGACGCTGTTCCCGGCGATCAATGCACGAACGGCTTGAATTTTGAGACGTTGAGGCCTCGCAGGAACATAATTGCGGATTACCGGAGGATTCTGGAAAGCATCTACGATCCTGCTGCTTATTTCGAGCGAGTGAGATCTGTCAGTCGCGCGCTTAATCGCGCGGGCAGCAGACGAATGACGATCAAATTGAGCGATCTTCTCGCCTTCGCCCGAGTGGCTTGGCATATGACCGTCCAAAGGCCGGACCTGCGGCGCCATTTCTGGATGACGCTCGTTGATTGCGGCCGACACAACCCTCGCGCCTTGGAGCAAATGATCTATTTGATGGCGCTTTACTTGCATCTGGGACCATTCTCGTCTTACGTAGTGGGCGAGCTCAATCGGCGAATGAAGATGATCGACGCAAGCGAGTGGAACGCAGGCCCGCATCAAGAATGCCAACTCGATCTCTATGCTGTTCGTAGCTGAGCCGCCACGATCCTAGCAAATCAGCTGCGTTGCGTGCCGCGCCGGGGCGCCACTTTTCTCAGGACACAAGACGCTCGACCGCCGATGCCGGCGTGACCAGCTCACGGCTGTTATCGGTGCGCTTCTTGAGCTCCACCTTGCCTTCGGCGAGACTCCTTGGACCGACCAGGATCTGCCAGGGAATTCCGATCAGGTCAGCAGTAGCGAATTTTGCGCCCGGACGTTGATCGAGATCATCATAGAGCACTTCGATGCCTCTCTCGCTCAGCGCGCGGTAGAGCTCCTGACAAGCCGCATCGGTTTCGCCGCCGCCCTGTTTGAGGTTGAGAATAGCCACTGTGAACGGTGCAACGCTCGCCGGCCATATAATTCCGGCATCATCGTGCGAGGCTTCAATAATTGCGGCGACCAGGCGGCTCGGTCCGATCCCGTAGGACCCCATGTGCACAGGGCGCTCACTGCCGTCGGGGCCCGTCACCACGGCCTTCATGGGCTCGGAATATTTGGTTCCGAAATAAAAGATGTGCCCCACTTCGATACCGCGAGCGGATACCTGTTTGTCCGCCGGCAGTTTCGCGAATGCAGCCGCATCATGCTTCTCCGAAGTCGCGGCATAGAGCGAAGTCCATTGGTCGAAAATCTTCTGAAGCTCCTCGACATTGCCGAAATTCACGTTTTCCGGGGGAACGGGAAAATCCAGGTAGTCGCGATGGCAGTAGACCTCGCTCTCCCCTGTTGAAGCAAGAATGATGAATTCGTGCGAGAGATTGCCGCCAATCGGTCCGCTTTCGGCAACCATCGGGATGGACTTCAGCCCAAGTCGCGCGAAGGTGCGCAGATAAGCGGCAAACATCTTGTTATAGGCATGCCTGGCGCCTGCAAAGTCGATGTCGAAGGAATAGGCGTCCTTCATCAGGAATTCGCGCCCGCGCATCAGTCCGAAGCGCGGGCGCAGCTCGTCGCGGAATTTCCACTGCAGGTGATAGAGATTGAGCGGCAGATCCTTGTATGAGCGCACATAGGCGCGGAAGACCTCGGTGATCATTTCCTCATTGGTGGGGCCGTACAGCATGTCGCGTTCATGGCGGTCCTGAATGCGCAGCATCTCCTTGCCGTAATCGTCGTAGCGCCCGCTTTCGCGCCAGAGCTCCGCCGGCTGGAGCGTCGGCATCAGCATCTCGACGGCACCGGCGCGGTCTTGCTCCTCGCGCACGATGCGACAGACCTTCCGCAAAACCCGCAAGCCGAGCGGCAGGAAGGCATAGATGCCGGCAGCTTCCTGCCGGATCATTCCCGCCCGCAGCATCAGGCGATGGGAGACGATTTCCGCCTCCTTTGGAGTTTCGCGCAGGATTGGCAGGAAATATCGAGACAGCCGCATGTACGTTTCTGCGCTATTGGGAAATCCAGGAGGCCTCGTCCGGGGGCGAGCCTAGGAAGAAGCATATTTCGTCGGGCCGGACCAGATGTCCGGAGGCTGCACGGTTAATCTCTCAACCGGGCAATAGGCCGTAGTTGCTGGCTCACGTCGTCGCCATGCGGATGCGATCGTTAATCAAGATGCAAGCAGGCACTTACCCGGCGCGGGAGAACGGAGAGGAACCACACATTCGTGGCGTTTACCACACCGCTCAGACTGGTCGGAGTGGAAGGATTTGAACCTACGACCCCCTCGTCCCAAA
>DATBYX010000072.1:0-13056 GCA_036513475.1 Xanthobacteraceae bacterium
CTAAGGTTCTCATCGCCTGCGCGCTACTGGCGTCGCATGCGGCTGTCGCGGACAGCTACCCGAACCGTCCGATCACGCTCGTCATTCCGTTCGCACCCGGCGGCAGCTCCAGCACCGCGGCGCGCAGCATCGCCGACAAGATGAGCGAAACGCTGGGACAGCAGATCATCATCGATAATCGACCGGGGGCCGGCGGCACGGTCGCTACCCGGGCCGCGGCGAAAGCCTCGCCCGACGGCTACACCATCCTCCTGGTGACGAATGCGACGCTCGGGACCGCTCCCAGCCTGTTTGACGACCTCGGCTATGATCCGCGCAAGGACTTCGCGCCGATCGGGCTCATTGCGGCGACACCCAATGTGATCGTCGTGCATCCGAGCTTTCCCGCCCGCTCCCTGCAGGAGCTGATCACGGCGGGCAGGCAGGCGACGACGCCCATTCCCTACGGCTCGCCCGGGACGGGCACCCTCAATCATCTGACCATGGAGCTTCTTGCCCACCGCACCGGCATGAAGCTCATCCATGTCCCCTACAAGGGCGCGAGCCCGGCGCTCAACGACCTGCTCGGCGGCCATATCGGTCTCCTCATCAGCGCTGTCCCCAATGCCCACGCGCACATTGCTTCCGGGACGATGCGCGCGCTTGCAGTGACGGGTGCCGGGCGTTCGCCCCTCATCCCGCAGGCGCCCACATTGGCCGAGGCCGGGCTCCTCGGCTACGAGATCCCGCTGCGGTGGGGCCTTGCCGCCCCTGCCGGCACGCCGCATCCCGTGATCGAGGTGCTCAACCGCGCGCTCAACACGGCACTGTCGAGCGCAGAGGTCCGCCAACGTCTTGCATTGGAGGGTGCAGAACCCGAGCCGACCGCGCCCGCAGAATACGCGATGCTCATCGGCCGCGAGATCGCAATGTGGTCCGATCTGGTGAAGGCAGCCAGCATCAAGCCTTAGTGAGGGACAGCCTCGGCGATGCAAGCATTCGAATTTCTCTGCTGCAGGGTCGTTCTCGTCGCGCTGACCATATGCGTCGCGTGCGGCCCGGCGCCGACGCGGGCGCAGCCCTATCCCAACCGGCCGATCACGCTCATCGTTCCGCTGCCGCCGGGCGGGAGCAACGACATCATGGCACGCGCGGTCGCGGACAAGCTCAGCGCATCGCTGGGCCAGCAGGTGGTGGTCGAAAACCGCGCGGCCGGCGGCAGCGGCACCGTCGGCACACGCCAGGCAGCGAAGAGCGCAGCGGACGGCTACACGCTCCTCCTCGGCTACACCTCGACGCTGGCCACGGGCCCGAGCATGCACCGCGATGTGGGCTATGACCCGCGCAAGGACTTCGCTCCCATCGGCCTGATTGCAGCGGCGCCATCGCTGCTGTTGCTGCATCCCGATCGCAAGATCCGCAGCGTGAGCGAGTTGATCGCGATGATGAAGAGCGCGGATCCGCCGTTCCAGGTGGGCGTGCCCGGCATCGGCACGGTCAATCATCTCGCCTCGGTCCTGTTCGCCCACCAAGCCGGGGTGAAGGTGCAGCAGATTCCGTACAAGGGCTCGAATGCGCTGATCACCGACCTTGCGGGCGGCCATGTGAAGGTCGGCTTCAATCCCATTCCGGTCTCGCGCGCGGCGCTGGAATCCAAATTGATCGTTGCGCTCGCGGCGACCTCGTTGCGCCGTTCCACGGCGCTGCCCAATGTTCCGACCGTTGCCGAGTCGGGACTGCCCGGGTTTCGATGCGGTCTTGAGTTATGGCCTGCTCGCGCCAGCCGGCACGCCGCGGCCCATCATCGACACTCTCAACAAAGACCTGCGCGCGGCGCTCGCAACCGAGGAGGTCAAGCAGCGGCTGCTGCAGGAAGGCGCCGAGCCGATGCCCACAACGCCCGAGGAGCATGCGGCCGTCATCGATCGCGAGGAGACCAAATGGTCTACGCTCATCCACTCCGTCGGCTTCAAGGCGGAGTAGGCATTGCCCGACCATGAGGCCGTGCTGCACTATGGGGTCTTGGCGCCCGCGGGCGCGCCAGAGCGGATTGACCTAAAGATGGATGCGGTGGTCGAAGCGCAGTCTGCAACGGGTTGGCAGCATGATCTTTATGATCTGTTGCGTCGAAACGGCATCACGCAGATTGCCTACGTTCCCGATGCCGGTCACAGCATTCTCATCGACCGGTCGCTTTCCGACCCGGACGTGCACTCCATTCCGCTGACCACGGAGGAGGAAGGCGTTGCGCTCATCGCCGGCGCGGATCTCGGCGGCGCGCGCGCGGTGTTGCTGATGCAGTCGAGTGGCGTCGGCAACTGCATCAACATGCTCTCCCTGATCAAAGGGGCGCGCTTTCCCTTCCTCACGCTCGTCAGCATGCGCGGCGATTTCGGCGAGGGAAACCCGTGGCAGTTCCCCATGGGGCAAGCCACCGAGGCGGTGCTCGCGGCCATGGGGGTGATTTGCATGCGGATCGAGCATCCCGCGGATGTGATTTCCACGGTGAATGCCGCGCTCACCATGGTGTTCCAGAGCGGACAGGCAGTAGCCGTGCTGCTCACGCAGCGGCTGATCGGCGCGAAGCCGTTTTGACAGCAGGAGTGAGACGATTGCCATGGCCCGCAAGCCACCTCTTTCTGCCATCGCATCGCCCAATGCCGTGCTGGAACGCAGCGAAGTCGTGCCGGCGCTCATCGGCCGGCATGAACACTTTCTGATCATCTCCGGCTTGGGCGGCACGGCCTGCGATGTCGGCGCGGTCACCGGCGATCGCGCGCATGTCTATTCGCTCGCAGGCGCCATGGGCGCGGCGTGCATGATGGGGCTCGGGCTTGCGCTCGCGCGGGCGCAAAAACGCGTGCTCGTCGTCACCGGCGACGGCGAGCTCCTGATGAACATCGGTGCGCTCGCCAGCATCGCGGTGATCGATCCGCCCAACCTCGCGATCCTGTGCGTCGATAACGGCCACTACGGGGAGACCGGCTGGCAGAAGAGCCATACCAGTCTCGGCGTTGATCTGGAAAAGATCGCGGTCGGCTGCAGGATCAAGCACACTCACACCGTCAGCACCGAAGCCGACGTCGCGACCGGGGCACGGCTCCTGCGCGAGAGCAATGGCACAGCTTTCGTGGTGGCGCGCGTCAAGCCCACGGAGCCGCCGGCGTTCAAGCGCAATTTCGACGCCGCCTTCTGCCGAGACCGTTTCCGCGCCGCGTTGCCACCCCTGTGACATCAGAGCTGGCGCAGTATCTGTTCTCGCCCCGCTCGGTCGCCATCATCGGACAGTCCGATGATCCCGGCAAAGCCGCGGGGCGGCCGCTGAAATTCCTGCGCCAGATGGGCTACGCCGGTCGGGTCTACCCGATAAATCCCCGGCGGGAGACCGTGCTCGGCGAGCGCGCCTGGCCGCGCATTTCCGCGCTGCCCGATATCCCGGACCACGCCTACATCGTGCTGGCCACCGATGCCGCCGTCGAGGCGGTCGAGGAATGCGCAGAGTTTGGGGTGAAGGTGGCAACCGTGCTCGCCGACGGCTTCGCCGAAGCCGGCCCGGAGGGTCTCGCGCGCGAGGCGCGGCTGCGCGCGCTTTGCGCCCGCACCGGCATCCGCGTTGTGGGACCGTCGAGCCTCGGGGTGGTCGATCTGCGCACCAGATCGATGCTCACCGCCAATGCCGCACTGGACGAGCGCGACCTTCCGGTCGGCCGTACCTTCGTAGCCTCCCACAGCGGCAGCATGATCGGGGCGCTCCTATCCCGCGGCAATGCGCGGGGCGCGCGGTTTGCCGCGCTCGTATCGGTCGGTAACGAGATCGATCTCTCCCTGGGGGAGATTTGCGAGGCCGTCGTTGGTGATGCCGACATCGACGGCTACATGCTGTTTCTTGAGACGCTGCGCCATGCCGATGCCTTGCGCCGCTTCGCGCTCAAGGCTGCGCAAGCGGGCAAGCCGGTGATCGCCTACAAGCTCGGCCGCTCGGCCGCGGCACGCGAGCTTGCGGTTTCCCACACCGGCGCGCTCGCAGGCGAGGACGATATCGCGGATGTGTTTCTCAGGGCCTGCGGCATCGCCCGCGTCGATACTCTCGAAGGACTGATAGAGGGCGCGCTGCTGCTCTCGCGCGTGCCCGCAGCACACGCCCGCGGCGCGCGCGCGAATGTGGGTGTGGTCACCACCACCGCCGGCGGCGCGACCATGGTCGTCGACCCGCTTGCACGGCGCGGGATCAACATCGAGACACCGCGCGCGGCGACGCTGGCAAAGTTTGCTGCCGCAGGAATCGAGGTCAAACCGGCGCGCATCATCGATCTCACCATCGCCGGTGCCCGCTACGAGAGCATGAAAGCGGCGCTTGATATCCTGGTGGCGGCGCCGGAATTCGACCTCGTGCTGGCCGCGATCGGCTCCTCGGCGCGGCATTATCCGCAGGCCACCGTGCGTCCGCTCATCGAGTGCGCGGGAAAAGGAAGCCCGCTCGCGGTATTCCTGGTGCCGGAAGCTCCGGAGGCGTTGGCGGCATTGAGCCAGGCCGGCGTGCCGAATTTCCACACCCCCGAAGCGTGCGCCGATGCGGTCGCGGCGGCCCTCGCGCGGCGCGCCCCGGTGCCGATCACCATCAATGCTCGTCGGGGCGAGGCATGCCTCGCCCGCTCCAGTGAAAAAACCCGCGTTCTCGACGAGTTGGCATCAGGCGCGCTCATTGATCGGCTCGGGATCGCGCGCGCGCCGGCCGTCGCGCTCGGCGCCGATATCAGGGAAGCGCCTCGCCTGCCCTTTGCTTATCCCGTGGCGGTCAAGGTTCTCTCGGCGGAGATTGCGCACAAAACCGAGGTCGGCGGCGTCGCGCTCAATGTGGGGGATGCGGACGCGCTGTTGGCCGCCATAGCGGAGATGCGCGCCAATCTCGGACGGCGCGTTCCGGCGCTCACGCTTCACGGCGTGCTGGTGCAGCCCATGCTGTCCGGGGTCGCCGAGGTGCTGATCGGCTATCGCGTAGATCGCGACGTGGGCCCGTTGATCATGGTGGCCGCCGGCGGGGTGCTCGCCGAGATCGAGCGCGACCGCAGCTTGCGGCTCGCCCCCATCGAGATGGCTGCCGCGCAGGAGATGGTCGCGGACTTGCGCTGCCTGCCCTTGCTCTGCGGCTACCGCGGGCGGCCGAAGGGGGATCTCGGGGCGCTCGCCCGGGCCCTGGTTGCACTTTCACAGCTTGCTCACGACGATCCCATTCTCGAGGCTGAGATCAATCCGTTGCTGGTGCTGCCGGAGGGCAAAGGCGTTGTTGCGCTCGATGCGTTGGTCAGGCTCAAATAGTTTGACTGCCACGAGCCCAATTCCCTGAACCGTCATCCGCAAGATGACGGCCCGAAGCAGATATGCGATGATCCATCGCCCGCCGATGAGGGATCCCCATGTCGCACGCCGAAGCATTTGAACCGCTGCATCCCGCGCTTGGCGCCAGCGAGGCCGTAGTAAGCTTCGTGAGCGGGCTGCGGTTTGGCGCCTTGAGCGATGAGGTGCGCCACTATGCGCGCCGGCATTTGCTTGACACCGTAGGAGTGATGATTGCGGGCGCGGGCGGAGAAGTTGCGACCCGCGCCGAGGCGATGCTGACGGCGGTCCGCCCTGCGGGCCGCATTCCGGTGCCGGGCCGGGAGCGCCGTGCCGATCTCATCGACGCGACATTCCTCGGCGGCACCGCCGCCCATGGCATCGAGCTTGACGACGGCTTCCGCCAGGGCTCGGTGCATCCCGGCTGCGTGGTGGTGCCGGCCGTGCTTGCGCTCGGCTATGAGCGGCGTATCAGCGGAGCGAAGCTGATCGAGGCGCTGGTCGCGGGGTACGAAGCCGAGATCGCCATCGGCCGGGCCTGCCACCCCGATCTGCGCCAGCGCGGATTCCATCCGGCTGCGGCCGTGGGCGTATTCGGCGCCGTCATGGCTGCCGGCAAGCTGCGGGGGCTCCCCCACGATCAGCTGGCCAACGCGCTCGGGATCGCGGCTTCGAGCGCTGCCGGACTGTTCGCCTTCGTCAATGGCGGTGCCGACATCAAGCGTCTCCATGCCGGACATGCCTCGCGCGAGGGGCTGCAGGCGGCGCTCCTCGCCGAGCAAGGGATAGAGGGCCCGCCCGGAGTCCTCGAAGCCCACGACGGCTTCCTGCAGGCTTTTGCCTTCGGCCATGACCGCGCGCCGCGCGCCGTCGTACTCCCGCCCAAAGTGCCGTTCGGCATCACCGATTGCTACATCAAGCCCTATCCCTGCTGCCGCCATATCCAGCCGGCAGTGGAGGCGCTCATCGGCATCCTGCGCGACGAAAACCTCGCGCCCGAGCAGGTCGAGCGGATCGATGTTGCTACCTACCGCATCGCCGCCGAGCACGCCGAGACCGGCTGGGACGATTTCGCCAGCGCCCAGTTGAGCTTTCCTTACCTGCTCGGGCTCGCGCTCAAATTCCGCGGCATCAAGTTCGAGCATTTCGAAGCGGCTGTCCGCCGCGATCCGGACTTTGCGGCGATTGCCCGCAAGATCAGCATCTCGGCGCCGCCGGAGATTGATCGGCTCTACCCGCAGCTGCGGCCGGCGCGGGTGACGGTGACGAGCGGCCGCGGCACCTTCACCCGCCAGGCGGATGAGGCGCTCGGCTCGCGGATCGTGCCGCTCGACGACGCCGGACTGCGCGCAAAGTTCATGGGCCTCGTCGCTCCGATCCTCGGCACTGATGCAGCCGACGGGCTGGCGGATCGGCTGTGGTGCATCGAGGACACCGGCGATGTCGCCCCTCTGATCGAGACAATGGCAAAGTAGATTAGAGGAAGTGTCTGGACGCTAAGCGAGCAAGGCTTGCGGGGCGAGGCCCCATGACCCGAAAAACCGAAACCCTCGCCAAAATTTGTTTGTTTCGCTCGCTCAGCCCGGAAAACATCCAGCTGCTCGACACCCAATGCTCCTGGCATCGCGCCGCGCGCAACCAGTGGATCATCGACTACCAGGACCCCAGCAACGACGTGTTTTTCGTCGTGAGCGGAACGCTGCGGGTGAAGATCCAGTCGGTCTCCGGGCGTGAGGTCCTGCTGCGGGAGATCAACGCCGGCGAGTTCTTTGGCGAGATCGCGGCGATCGACAACAAGCCGCGGTCCTCCGGAATACTTGCCATCACCGAGGTCAGCTACGCGCGCATGCGCGCCTCGGTCTTTCGCACCGCCATCCACACCTATCCCGACGTTTGCGATCAGCTGCTCGAGCTCTTGGCGTTTTACGTGCGCAGCATGTCCAATCGGGTCAACGAGTTCACCACGCTTGATGCGCGCCACCGCATCTATGCCGAGCTCTTGCGGCTCTCCCGTCCCGATGCGGCCAAGCCGGCGCAAGCCCTGGTCTCGCCCCCGCCGGCGCACGCGGATCTTGCTGCGCGCGTAAGCATCAGGCGCGAATCGGTCACGCGTGAGCTCAAGGCGCTGGAGCGCGCCGGGCTTCTGGAGAAGCGGCGCGGGGCCATGGTGCTGACCGACACCGCGCGGCTGCGCAAGATGATCGCGGAAGCTTCCGAGCTGGAGTGAGGCCGCGCGCGGCTGCCGCGGTTGCGCCGCGATCGTTCTGCCACATCTGTCGGCCACATCTTGCGGCGGGCCGGGGAAACGTGCAGCCTCGGAGATGAGCCGAAAGTCGCTCAGCCATCGAGGACAAGGTTGCGCGTAGAATTCTGGGGCACCCGCGGATCGATTCCCACACCCGGACCGGGAACGATGCGGTATGGGGGCAATACGGCGTGCGTTGAAATCCGTTCAGCGCGCGGGACCCTCGTCGTGTTGGATTGTGGGACCGGGGCACACCCCCTTGGTCAGAAGCTGATCGGCTCGGGCACGCAAGGCCTGCACGGGCATGTGCTGATCAGCCATACGCATTGGGATCACATCCAGGGCATCCCGTTTTTTGCTCCGCTCTTTGCCGCCGGGAGCAAGTGGGACGTCTACGGTCCCAAGGGCCTCGGCCAGTCGCTGCGCGAAACGCTCGCCGGGCAGATGCAGTACACTTACTTTCCGGTCACCCTCGATCAGTTTGAGGCAACGGTTCGCTATCACGACCTTGTCGAAGGCACGTTCGTCATCGACGATATCAAGATCTCCACGCATTACCTGAACCATTCCGCCTTGACCTTCGGCTATCGACTCGAGGCGGACGGGATGGCCGTGGTTTATTGCTGCGATCACGAGCCCTACGCCCGCGCGCTGGGAAGCGGGGAAGGAGAGATCACGGGCCAGGATCTGCGTCATGCGCAATTCATCGAAGGGGCCGATCTCCTCATCCACGATGGGCAGTACACCGCGGATGAGTACCCGGCCAAGGTCGGCTGGGGTCACAGCTCGATCGATTACGCGCTGCGGCTGAGCCAGGAGGCGGGAGTAAAGCGCCTTGCTCTCACCCATCACGATCCGCTCCGGGATGATGACGCGCTCGATCGCCTGGTGGAAAAGGCGCGGACAAAATTGCATCGGGAGTCACGGCTTGAGGTGTTCGCGGCCGCCGAGGGGCAGGTCATCGAGCTCAAGGAGTTGGCTGTCGCGCCGCGCGAGGATGCGCACCAGCAGTTTGCGGCCACGGCGACGGTTGAGCCCGCCTTGGTGGAACGCTCCGTGCTTCTCCACATTGCTGATCCCGCGACGGCGGGCGCACTGTCGAATGCGATTCGCGCCGAGGGCCTGCGCCCGCTCTTCCTTTCCGACATTCACGATCTCAAACGGCTGGTCCTCGAGGACCGCCCCTCGCTTGCGCTGGTCGAGCACGACCCTCCGCTGATCGACGGCATGGCCGCGTGTCGGGCGATCCGGCTGGCGCAAGGGCAGCAATCCGGGCTGCCGGTGGTCGTCATTGCTGCCCGGCAGGATTCGGCTTTCGGGGAGGCGGCAGGCGTGACGGACTGGCTGATCAAGCCGTTTTCGGAAAGCTTCATTCGCACCAAGGTGCGCGCCTGGGTGTTGCGAACTGCGTGTCGCTGGATGCGCGCTGCCATCCCCGAGGACGAGGAGCAACGGTTAGCCTCGCTGCGGGCGCTCAAGGTTCTCGATACCCCTCTCGAGGACAGGTTTGACCGGATCACGCGTCTCGCCGCCGCGCTCTTCAACGTTCCCGTCGCATTGGTCAGCCTGGTTGATGAGAACCGGCAATGGTTCAAGTCGCGCCACGGGCTCGAGGTCCCGGAGACCTCGCGGGATTCCTCCTTCTGCGCGCACGTGGTCTGCGACCGGGAGCCGATGATCGTCCCGGATACCTTTCAGGACCCGCGTTTTGCCGACAACCCCCTGGTGCTGCATGAGCCGCGGATCAGGTTCTATGCCGGCGCCCCGCTCATCCTGGAGGATGGAAGCTGTGTCGGCTCGCTCTGCCTGATCGATACCCGACCGCGCCTGGTCGCGGAAACCGATCTCGCCCGCTTGCATGATTTGACCGATCTGGCCGTGCAGGAGCTCGAGCGCGGATAACGCAGAGAGGAAGCGAAATGAGCGTTCTGATTGGCGTGCTGATCACCTTCGTGGTGATCATTCTCGTGCTCTATCTCGTCAACCTGCTTCCCCTCGATGGGCGCGCCAAGCAGATCGTGCGCGCCATCGTAATCATCATTGGCATCGTCTCGCTCTTGAAATATCTGGCAGTGTTTTAAGCGCCGGCTTGCAGCAGCGAGGGGCGGCGGCCGAACCGGCGCTCCAGCGCCGAGACCGCGAAGTTGCCGGCCGCGGCGACGAGCAGCACCAGGATGATGCCGAGATAGACCTGCCCGACGTTGAACAGCGAGCGGTGATACGAGATCAAGAAGCCGAGCCCGTCGACAGACGACAGCATTTCGCTCTGCACCACGCTGATGATGACGAGCGACAGCCCCACCCGCAGCCCGGATAGCACCGCAGGCAACGCAAGGCGCAGCATCACCTGGATCACGATCTGGCGGCGCGTTGCGCCCAGCGCTCGCGCAAGCTCCGCATAGCGAAGATCGATGGAGCGGATGCCGGACACGGTCGCGAGCGCAATGGGGAAGAACCCGGCGAGGCCCGCGTAGATGACCTTGGAGATCGGGCCGATCCCAGTCCATGCCACAACGACGGGGTAGAGCACGATCAACGGCAGCGCAATCAGCGCGGAGAACACCGGCGAGAACACGCGCGAGCTGCGGGTACTGGCGCCGCCAATGGCGCCGACCGCGACCCCGCCGGCACAGGCGATGGCTGCCGCCAGCAGCATCTCGTAGGCCGTGATCGCAAACGCCGAGACAAAAGCCGGTCCGTCCTTGACCGCCGCCGCGACGACGAGGCTCGGCGATCCGATGATCACCGCGTTGAGCAGACCCAGCCGGGCCAGCGCCTCCCAGCCCGCAAGCACCAGCATGACTATCAGCAACTGCCGCATTCCGTTTCGCCTTGAGCGTTCACACACTCGCTTCCGGCTCGGCGATGGCGTCCCAGATCCGGTTGCGCAACGCGCCGAGACGCTCGGACCCGAGCATCGCGATGGTACGTGGGCGCGGCAGGTCGATGGCGATCCGCTCGATGAAGCGTCCCGGCCGCGCGGCCATGACCTGCACCACGTCGCCGAGATAGACGGCCTCGATCAGGCTGTGGGTGATGAAGAGTATCGTCGCGCGGGTGCGCGCGTGGATGTCGAGAAGCTCCTGCCACATGCGCGTTCGCGTCTGCTCGTCGAGCGCCGCGAACGGCTCATCCATGAGGAGCACGCGCGGATGGCGCACCAGGGCGCGCGCGATCGCAACGCGCTGCTTCATTCCGCCGGAAAGCTCGTCGGGCAGCCGGTTGGCGAAATCGATCAGGCGGACCAGCTCGAGCAAAGCGTTCGCTCGCGAGCGGCGTTCGCTCGCGGGCACCCCGCAGAGCGCAAGCGGGAACTCGATGTTCTCCACTGCTGTCTTCCAAGGGAGCAGCAAGGATTCCTGAAAGACGACGCCGACCTTGTCGGGCCGTGGACCCGCCACCTTCTCCCCGTCGATGCGCACCTCGCCCGCGGTGGCCGTCATCAGCCCGGCCATGATCTGGAGCAAGGTCGACTTGCCGCATCCGCTCGGACCGACGACGCATACGAACGCGCCTTCCTCCATGGTGAGCGACACGTCGTGCAAAGCGCAGAACTCCTCCGGCGGCGCACCGAAGATCTGCGACACATTGCACACCGCGATCAGCTGCGAGGTAGACTGCGCGCTCACGCCGGCCCTCCGAGGCGCAGCCGCGCGCGGGCACGGGCTTCGATCAGCTGCATCGATTCGTTCACGGCCACGGTTGCGATCAGGACGAGCAGCACCGTCGCCAGCAATGGCTGCATCTGAAAAGCCTCGCCCCAGTCCAGGATGCGCCGCCCGATTCCTTCGGAGGAGGCATACATCTCGGCAAAGATGATCCCGTGGATGCTGAAGATGAGCGCAAGCCGCAGGCCGCTGACGATCAGCGGCGCGACTGCGGGCACATAGATGTGCATGTAGATTTGGCGGCGCGTGGCACCCGCGGCCTGCGCCACCATGATGAGCCCGCGGGGGACGGATTTGGCCGCAGCGAGCCCGGTCGGAACGACGATGAAATAGGCGAGCGCAACCGCAAAGATGATCTTCTCCGCAAAGCCGATCCCGAACATCAGGATGAAGACGGGCAGGAATACCGATTTCGGAGTCGTCATGAGCAGCGCAAGCGCCGGAGCGGTCCGCCGTTCCCACGCGCGCGTCTCGCCGAGCATGAACCCGGATGCAAGTGCAAGCGGTGCCACGATCGCGAAAGCGACTGCGCATGCGAGCAGGGTGACGCGCATGTCGGCGCGAAAATCGGCCTCGCCGAGAAGCCGCCATGCCGTTGCGAGGACGCGCGAGAGCGGCGGGAAGAGCTCCGGATCGGCCCAGTGCAGCCGGCCCGCAAGCTCCCACGCGAGGGCGAGCCCCGCAGTGATGAGAAACCAGCAGCCGCGAACGATCCACGCCTCGGCGACAGGCTTACGGCGCCGCAGGATGAAACTCGTTGGTATAGAGCGTATCGGGGTTCACCTTCGCCAGCTCCGGCACTTCCCAGGCGCGTGCCGCAAGGGTGAGGCCCTCCGCGATCCAGGCCGCTTCGATGTGCCCGTCCGGGGAGAGCTTGGGAAAGATGCCGTCATAAAGCGCAGCGGTGAGCTCGTCGCTGTCGGACTTGGCGAAATCCTTGAGGTAGCTCATCGACCAGGCGCGGTTCGCCTTCATATAGGCAAGCGTCTTGTAGATCACTGCCAATGCGGCGCGCAGCTCGCTCGCCCGATTGACCAGCATGTCCTCCGACGCGACGTACACATTGGCCATGGTGGCCGGCATGGTCGCTCCCACATCCATGAGGGAGCGTGCGCGACCGGCGAGCATCTCGCGCAAGGTGAGCAGTGCCGAGAACACGATCGCGTCGACCTGGTGCGACCGCAAGGACGGAATGAGCGCCCCGGCGCCCAATGGAATCTGCGCCATGGAGATTCCCGCCTGCTCGGCGATCCAGAGCGCGGCCATGTCGGAAGTCGAGGCCTTGGTGCTGATGCCGATCTTCTTGCCTGCGAGATCTTTCACGCTCCGCGCCGGAGAGTCCGTGGGAACGATCAGATTCCAGCCGGAGTGGCCCGCGAGGATCGTGGCCACCATCTTCTCCTTCACGCTTTTGCTGACCGCGAGCGCGACGGCCGGGCCGAAATAGGCGATGATATCGGCGGCGCCCGCGGTGAGCGCTTCCTGTGCCGCCGCTCCGCCGCGAAACGCGATCAGCCGCACATCGAGCCCCGCTTGCTTGAAGGATCCGAGCTTCTCGGCGGCAAACGCCGGCGCATAGTCGGCGCTGCTGCCGTTGGCAAAGCCGATCCTGATCTCGGCCGCCTGCGCGGCTGCGAGAGGCAGCCAAGTCGCGAGCAGTGTCGCGAGCGCCAGCGCGCCGGCTGCATGCAAGATGGACATTTTACGCACGGCACACCTCGCCCAACATCGTCGTCCCGCGCTTCGGGGTGCATCTCGCCCGAGCAAATCTATTGACCATCGGATGAATCCGCCGGTCAAGCCTGTAACTGGTCGCTCACTCCGAACTAA